>CALZJL010000066.1 GCA_945787625.1 uncultured Prevotellaceae bacterium | reverse complement strand
GAGAAGTCTCCCTGAATGATGTGCTGGCGTGCCTCGCCTACGAGCCATAGGTAGAATGAGAGGTTGTGGATTGAGGCGAGCTCGAGGGCAAGGAGTTCCTTAGCTTTGAAGAGGTGGTGCAGGTATGCCTTGGTGTAGTATTGGTCGCAGGCTGCTGTGCCGTAGGGATCTATGGGGCTGAAGTCGTCTTCCCATTTCTTGTTGCGCATGTTGATGATGCCTTGGCTGGTGAAGAGGCAGGCGTTGCGACCGTTGCGGGTGGGCATGACGCAGTCAAACATGTCGATGCCGCGCTCTATGCCTTCGAGGAGGTTAGCGGGGGTGCCTACGCCCATGAGGTAGCGTGGCTTGTCGGTGGGGAGTATGGCGTTGACAACCTCTATCATTTCATACATGACTTCGGCCGGTTCGCCTACTGCGAGTCCGCCTATGGCGTTGCCGTCGGCTCCTTTGGAGGCTATGTATTCTGCGCTTTGCTGGCGTAGGTCTTTGTACGTGCAGCCCTGGACGATTGGAAACAGGCTCTGCTGGTAGCCGTAGAGGGGCTCGGTCTGGTTGAAGCGGGTGATGCAGCGGTCGAGCCAACGATGTGTCAGTCCGAGGCTTTTCTTGGCGTAGGCGTAGTCGCTGGTGCCGGGGGGACACTCGTCGAGAGCCATTATGATGTCGGCTCCGATGGAGCGTTGTATGTCCATGACGCGCTCGGGGGTGAACTGGTGACGCGAACCATCGAGATGGGACTGGAAGGTGCAGCCTTCTTCGGTGAGTTTGCGTATGCCCGTGAGTGAGAAGACTTGGAAGCCGCCAGAGTCGGTGAGTATGGGGCGATCCCAGCCGTTGAACTTGTGCAGACCTCCGGCCTTCTCGAGTATCGTGGTGCCCGGACGTAGGTAAAGGTGGTAGGTGTTGCCGAGGATTATCTGGGCGCGGACGTCTTCTTTGAGGTCGCGCACGCTGAGGCCTTTGACGCTGCCTACGGTGCCGACGGGCATGAAGATGGGGGTCTGGATGTCGCCGTGGCCGGTGTGGAGTATGCCTGCTCGGGCGTTGGTCTTGTCGTCTGTATGTATGAGATCGAAGGTCATGTGTCGGGTAGGGGGATTACTTGCTTTCTGTCTTGCTGTCTGTATCGTTGTCTTTGAAGACGAAGGTGACCGGGTTATCGACCTGCTCGTCGAGGAGGGCGTAGCCGAGTACGTCCATTACGGTCTCGACGTAGTGGAACTCCAAGCCCGTGAGGTAGTCGGCAGGTATGTCTTCGATGTCCTTGAGGTTGTCCTGACAGAGTATGATGTGTTTGATGCCCGCGCGTTTGGCGGCGAGTATCTTCTCGCGTATGCCGCCTACGGGGAGTACCTTGCCTCTGAGGGTTATCTCGCCTGTCATGGCTATCTCGCTGCGCACCTTGCGTTGGGTGAGTGCGCTGGCCAGAGAGGTGGCCATGGTGATGCCTGCCGAGGGGCCGTCCTTGGGGGTGGCGCCTTCGGGGACGTGGATATGTATGCTGTAGTTGTCGAAGATGCGAGGGTCTATGTTGAGCTCGCGACAATGTGAGCGTATGTATTCGAGGGCTATGCTGGCACTTTCCTTCATGACGTCGCCGAGGTTGCCTGTGAGGGTGAGACGGCTGCTGCGGCTCTCCGATACGCTGGTCTCTATGAATAGTATCTCGCCTCCGACGCTGGTCCATGCGAGTCCCGTGACGACGCCTGCATATTTGTTGCCTTGGTAGATGTCGCGGCTGTAGATGGGCTTGCCCAGCAGACGCTCGACTTCCTCCTCGTCGATAGTGCGGACTATGTTGCCCGGCGAGAGGACGATGTCGCGAGCTATCTCTAATGCTACTTTGCGCAGGAGCTTGTTGATCTGCTTTTCGAGGCCGCGCACTCCGCTCTCGCGTGTGTAGCGTTCGATGATGGCTTCGATGGCGGGATTGCTAATCTTGAGTCTCTTCTCTTTGGCAAGACCGTTGTTCTCCTTTTCTTTAGGGAAAAGGTGTTTCTTGACTATCTCGATTTTCTCCTCGGTGATGTAGCCGCCGACTTCTATGAGCTCCATGCGGTCGAGCAAGGGGCGTGGTATGCTGTGTATGTCGTTGGCGGTGGCTATAAACATGACGTGCGAGAGGTCGTAGTCGATGTCGAGGAAGTTGTCGTGGAAGGTGCTGTTCTGCTCGGGGTCGAGGACTTCGAGCAAGGCACTTGAGGGGTCGCCATGTACGCCTGCGGTGGTTATCTTGTCAATCTCGTCGAGTATGAAGACGGGGTTGTCAGAGCCGGCCTTGATGATGTTTTTGATGATGCGTCCGGGCATGGCTCCGATGTAGGTACGGCGGTGTCCGCGTATTTCGCTCTCGTCGTGCATGCCGCCGAGCGAGACGCGTACGTAGTTGCGCTTGAGTGCGCTGGCTATGCTCTTGCCGAGGCTGGTCTTACCTACTCCTGGAGGACCGTAGAGACAGAGTATGGGGGATTTCATGTCGGATTTGAGCTTGAGGACTGCGAGATGCTCGAGGATTCGCTCCTTGACCTTCTCCATGCCGTAGTGGTCATGGTCGAGAATCTTCTGGGCTCGCTTGAGATCAAGATTGTCTCTTGTGAATTCTCCCCACGGAAGCTGCAGCATGGTCTGCAGATAGTTGAGCTGCACGTTGTAGTCGGGACTCTGGGCGTTGATGCGCGACAGTTTGGCCAGTTCCTTTTCAAAAGTCTCGGCAGTCTGCAGACTCCAGTTCTTGCCGTTGGCCTTCTGACGCAGATCCTGTATGTCGTCAAATTTGTTGGAGAGCTCGTCGGTATTGCCCAGCTCAGCCTGGAGGTTGCGAATCTCCTGGTTGAGGAAATACTCACGTTGTTGGCGGTTGAGGTCTTCCTGAGTCTTCTGCTCTATGTGTCGGCGCATGGCTGCCAGTTGTATCTCCGAATTGAGAAAACGTACCAGAAGCTGGGCGCGTTCGGTATCGCTGTCCTGACAGATGAGCTGCATCTTGCGCTCGGTACTGAACTGTAGGTTGGTACAGAGGAAGTTGACGTAGAAGATGGCGTGGGGCATCTTGTCGAGTAGCTCGCGCATCTCGGGTGGGACGTCGTTGGTCATCTCGGCTATCTGACGGAATCGGTCTTCGAGAATGGAGATGGTGGTCTTGTATTCGTCGTCGTCGGGCTGGGCGTGCTCCTCGGGCATGTTGGCCACGCGTCCGGTATTTCCCTCGCTCGTGGTTATCATGCTGTCGAGACCACAGCGGTTTGAGGCCTGAAGGAGTGCGTTGTAATTGCCGTCGGGGAGCTTCATCAGGTGTATGACACGGCATACGGTACCTACATGGTAGAGATCGTCGTAGCCCGGATCTTCGGTGTCGGGGTTGCGTTGTGCGAATACAGCTATCTGCAACTGGTCCTTCTCGGCCTTTCTGATCAGACGCAGGCTCTTCTTGCGCCCTATGGTGATGGGGGTGACGGTACCGGGAAAGAGGAGATTGTCGCGCAGGGTGAGTATCGGCATGACGCCCTCGTTTTGGGCGTTGATGAGAGCATCGACATCAGTAGTGTACTCTGTTACGAACGATATGGTCGGATTTCTTTTCATATTTGGTCTGAATCTCGTGTCTACCTGTTAGATTTTTATGTAAATTAGTCTGCAAAGGTACGCATTTGTATGAATATATCCAAATTGATATTGCGTTTTTTTGCTTTCTTTTGTCTGTTTGTGTTTTTTCGCCATGAAGAGCGTTTTTTTATGGTGTCATGTTTGTCGCTTTCTTATATTTTTTTCGTAACTTTGCAGCGGTTTACTTATTATTATTATGAATTATTACGTTAGATATTTTGACTCCGAAGGGGTCTTTTCTACTGTGGCTGACTTGAAGGATTTTGTCGCTTCCATTCCCCGCATCAATATGACTGATGATCTGGCTCAGGCTATCCAGCAGTTTTGTGATGACAATACGAATTATCCCCGTCATTTCCGTCTGCCCAACAAGACTACTTTTATCATCATCAAGACCAACGCCCAGTCGCTCGAAGAGTTCAAGCTGCGTGGTGCCAATGGAGGCCAGCTGCCTCAGCCTGTGCGCAAGGAAGCACCAGCTCCAGCTCCAGCTTATGACGAATTGCGCCCGGGTATGTATGAGGTGACGATGGTCTTCCGCAGGGCTTTTGTCAATCCTGAGACTGGCAAATGCCATTATGCTGACGACGAGATTGTGGTAAATATGCTTTCGCAGAGCCAGCGCCAATGCTATGATGTCCTCGTGGAATATCTGCGCGGTCGCGACGATGTCGATTCGCGTTCGCAATTCCCGGGCATACGTAGCGAGAATTTCAAGGCGGCTATTCTAAGCAATTGAATATAGTGACAGGTATGCGTGTCTTTGCGGCTGTTCTGTTGGGGCTGATGATTTGTCCCGATGCCGCGCTTGCAGACAAGAAGGTGAAGACCAAGAACAAGGAGAAGGAACGCGTGGAGTACTATGTCCCTGAGCCTGATGCCTTGCCCTTGCCTCCGAGACCGGAGGTGCGAGTGGGCATTCTGTCTGAGTGCTCGCTTGAGGCTGGTGTGTCGGGCGAGAGTGTAGCCTCGGGGAGATTCGGCATCGATGTGAGCCACTATCAAGGGCGCGTGGACTGGCATAAAGTGTCGAGAGACCACAGGGTGAGGTTCGTGTATCTGAAAGCTACGGAGAGCACATCGCTCGTAGACGATACGTATGCCTACAATCTGCATGAGGCAAGGCGTTGTGGCATACCCGTAGGGGCGTATCATTTTTTCTCGCCCTCTACTCCTGCCCAGCAGCAGTTGGCGCATTTCCTGAGTACGGTAGATGTGAGCAAGCAGGATCTGGTACCGCTTATCGACGTGGAGCTCGTGCCTCGGCGTGGGGGCAGCGTAGGGCAGTTTCTGATGAGGTTGCGCCAGTTCGTGCAGGGGGTGGAACGTGCTTTCGGCTGCAAGCCCATGATTTATACCGGGCAGAACTTCTACAATAAGCATCTCAAGGGTATGTTCAAGAGTTACCCTCTGATGATTGCCAAGTATAGCGAAGGGGCTCCTGTGCTCAACGACGGGGCTCGCTATGTGATATGGCAGTTTACGGCTTCGGGCTCGGTAGATGGCGTGAGGGGTAATGTAGACAGGTCGTGCTTTATGGACGATTTTGATGTAGATGATATCCGGATACGCAAACGTTGAAAAAATTTATTTGACAAACCATATTTAATCTAAGTACTATGAAGAAATTATTTGTTGTAGCTGCTGCGTTGTTTTGTGCATGCATGGCTTTCGCCGAGGTAAATCCAAAGCCTTTTGTGGTGCCGGAGCTTTCGTCCTGGACGGGTGCAGAGGGTAGGGTGTCTCCTTCGGGGCGTATCGTGGTGCTCTCTCCGTCGCTGATGGAGGTAGCAGAAGCTTTGAGAGCAGACTACCAGACGATGTTCTCACGCGACATGACTGTCATCAAGGCCAAGCCCAAGGCCAAGGTCATGGACGGCGATATCGTGATGGCCTGTGTGGACAAGGCTGAGCTCGGCGACGAGGGCTATGTGCTCGACGTTGACGGAGCCATACGCGTCGAGGCAGCTACGCCTCAAGGCGCATACTGGGCTACACGTACCATACTCCAGATTTCGGAACAAAGCGCATCAAGGAGTCTGCCCTGCGGTAAGGCGGTCGACGTGCCGGCATATCCGCTGCGTGGATTCATGATGGACTGCGGACGCAAGTATATCCCTATGGATTACCTTGATAAGCTGGTCAAGGTGATGTCTTACTACAAGATGAACTGCTTGCAGGTACACCTTAACGACAACGGCTTCAAGCAGTATTTCGGCAATGACTGGTCCAAGACCTATTCAGCCTTCCGCCTTGAGAGCGAGTACTTCCCCGGTCTGGAGGCCAAGGACGGATTCTATACGAAGAAGGACTTCATCCGTTTCCAGAAGGACGCCATGAAGCAGTTCGTAGAGATTATCCCCGAAATTGATGTCCCAGCCCATTCGCTGGCCTTCACCCAGTATCGTCCGAGTCTCGGCAGCGACCGTTTTGGCATGGATCATCTCGACCTGACCAATCCTGAGGTCGTGCCCTTCCTGGATTCGCTCTTCACGGAGTATCTGACAGGCAAGGAGCCTGTGTTTGTCGGCAAGCGTGTGCATATCGGTACGGACGAGTATTCGAATAGCGACAAGCAGGTGGTCGAGAAGTTCCGCGAGCTGACAGATCATCTCATCAAGAAGGTAGAGTCGTTTGGCAAACAGGCTGTGGCTTGGGGTGCTTTGACTCATGCCAATGGAACTACACCCGTCAAGAGTGAGAATGTCCTGATGGATATATGGTACAACGGATATGCCGACCCCGTGGAGATGAAGAAGCAAGGATTCAAGCTGATCAGCATTCCTGACGGCTGGGTGTATATCGTGCCTGCTGCCGGATATTATTATGACTACCTTAACTGCCAATGGCTCTATGGCGCCTGGACTCCAGCCCAGATAGGTGGAGTGAAGTTTGAGGAGCGTGATCCAGACATCGCAGGTGGTATGTTTGCCGTGTGGAATGACCATTGTGGCAACGGTATCACGGTCAAGGATATACACCATCGTCTGATGCCAGCCATGCAGACTTTGTCTACGAAGTGCTGGACGGCCGACTCCACACGTGTTGCTTGGGAGGAGTTTGACTACAAACGCCGCTTCCTGTCGGAGGCTCCTGGCGTAGACGAACTTGCACGCTCGCTCGGACGTACAGGCAAGGTTTCTGCGATACATCCTTCTCGCGTCATCAAACCTAACACGAAACTCGATTGGTTCGGACCTGAGATAGGCTACAACTATACCGTATCGTTTGACTTAGTCGCATCGGAGGTCAACAAGGGTGATGTGCTTTTCGTAGGGCCAAACTCCAAAGTCTACCTCGCAAGCGAGTCTGGACACCTCGCATTCGAGCGTGAAGGTCT
>CALZJL010000065.1 GCA_945787625.1 uncultured Prevotellaceae bacterium | reverse complement strand
ACAACTATCCCAAGTATGTCATCTCTATGACACCATTGGTTACAAAGTCTGATGACAATGGCATAACCCATCTTCATCTCAGGAGGTTCTTAACGGAAGGGTTGGAGAGGTAATATGTCACAAAGAGTTGGGATGGGGATTCTTGTGTTTAGCGGACAGTAATAATAATTTCAAGGCTAATTAAGGCTGGTCTTGTCCGCAAGGCTGGGACTGTGAACAAGAAGGCTTGCTACGAAAAGACTTGATGCTCTCGTGCGATGGGGTCTCGTCTTTTTGTAAATTGACAATATACAAAACTCGAAGAGAGCCCCCCATTCGGGGAGTGTTGTTTGGTTGTTTTGTTGGTTGTTTGTTGTTTGGTTGGTTGTATTGTCATCTGGTCGTTTTCCAAGTAGATCCAACCAAACAAAAAAACAACAAAATAACCAAACAACAAACCAACAATGAAATGCAGACTAAATCTGGCTTATAATATCTATGAGCGACTGGGGGTATTGAGGCATGGCTCCTGCCTGTGTACAGATGTAGGCTGAAACTCTGACACCTATCTCATGGGCTTGGGCTATAGTCTTGCCTGCGAGTATGGAGGCACAGAAGGCACCTGTAAATGAGTCGCCTGCGCCTACGGTGTCGACTACCTGGACTTTGGGGGTCGCCTGGAAACTGAGCTGGTCTTCGGTGACTACGTACGAGCCGTGGGCACCGCATGTGATGACTATCATCTGGAGCTCGTAATCTCGGATAATATGGTGGGCGAAGTCTTCGAATTCTACGGGTTGAAGTAGACGGTCGCTGACATCGTCTGTGGATAAAGGTAGAGGGTGGTCAAAGAGTTTTGCTACTTGGATGATTTCTTCGTCATTGATCTTTAATACATTGCAACGTTTGAGGCTTTCTTGTATTATCTCTTTGGAATACCACTCTTGACGTAGATTGATGTCAAACACTTTGAGTGTGCCAAGGACTGGCATGGTGTCGATGAATTTCTGTATGGTGGCGCGACTGACGGCTGTGCGCTGGGCGAGAGATCCGAAGCAGACGGCTCTGGTGTGCTTGGCAATTTCTTCTATCTCTGGGGTCCATGGGATATTGTCGTAGGCTACTCCAAGTTTTATATCGTAGTGGGGGATACCTCCTGATGTGAGGGTGACTTGTACGGTACCTGTAGGATAGTCGACGGTCTCAAGGTGTGTCTTGAAGCTATGCTGGGATAGCTGGTGTTGTATTTGCCTACCGTCGGGGTCGTTGCCGATGGCACTGACGGCAATGCCGTTGAAGCCTAACTGGCTGACGTTGTACGCAAAGTTGGCTGGTGCTCCTCCGAGCTTTTTGCCTGTAGGGAGACAGTCAAAGAGTATTTCACCCAGGCCTACGATGTAGGGGGACTGGGACTGGTCTTCTTGTGCGGGAGAATGGTTTGATTTTTTCATAGTTTTTGGATTTTGAGGTTACTTTATCCTTGGTATATAAGTGGCGAGATAAGCTACGCCGATTGACATGCAGAGGACTGCCCCTCCTTGTCCCATCATGTCGGAGGCTAATCCCATGGCAAGAGGGAAGATGGCTCCGCCGAAAAGCCCCATAATCATGAGGCCTGAGACTTCGTTTTGCTTGCATGGCAGGGCTTGTATGGCATTGGCAAAGCACATGGAGAATATGTTGCTGTTGCCGTATCCTACGAGGGCGATGCCTGCATAGAGTATCCATTGGTCTTGCCCGATATACATGCTAAGCATTGAGAGTGTCATACAGATGACGGAAATGATGAAGAAGGTGCGTACCTTGAGCAGACGTAGAAAAATAGTTCCTGTGAGACAGCCTATGGTGCGAAAGATGAAGTAGAGGCTGGTGGCAAAGGCTGCTTGGTTGAGGTTCATGCCGAGACGCTCAATGAGAATCTTGGGGGCGGTGGTGTTGGTGCCGACATCAATGCCTACGTGGCACATGATTCCGATGAAGGATAGTAGTATAATGGCTCCTGCCTGATTGCCTCGTGGTGACAGGAGTCGGAATGCTCCTGCAAACTGGGCGGTGACGGTCGTGGCTGCTGAGTCTGTGACGGGCTCTTCAATCTGCGTCGCGCTCAGAATAGCTGTGGCAAGTATGCTTATGATAAGGAATATGGCAAAGAGTATTCGCCAATCATAGCCGAGGGTGGGTATGGCTGCTGTGGCTCCCCACATGGCTATGTATGGGGCTATAAATGAGGCGATGGCTTTGATGAACTGTCCGAAGGTGAGAGTAGAAGCGACATTGTTGTTTCGTATGACGCATGTCACTAAGGGATTGAGTGAGGTCTGCATCAATGCGTTGCCAATGCCTAAGAGTGAGAAGGCGCAGAGCATGACAGTTAGTGTATTTCCGCATAGTGGCAAGAAGAGGGCAAGGGCTGTAACGATGAGTGAGAGAAGAACCGTATTCTTGCGTCCTATGCGATTCATAAGGACTCCTGTTGGTACTGAGAATATCAGAAACCAGATGAATACTAAGGAGGGAAGGACGTTGGCTACGGTGTCGGTGAGATGTAGGTCTTCCTTGACGTAGTTGCTGGCTATACCTACAAGGTCTACAAAGCCCATGCAGAAAAAACTGAACAGCACGGATATTAGGGCAAGTTTGTTTGTTTTCATTTCGTTTGTTTTTTTGGATTGATTATGTTTACGTGGTATGTGATGTGTATCGTGTGCGACTTTTTGTCGTGTATGATGGGTATTGACTGTGTGATATGATGTATGCCTGGTGGGATATCGGCCGGTGGGCTATAGGTCAGAGGTAGAAGTTGACGTGTGGGGATAGAATCTGTCCATAGGAGTGAGAGGTGGCGTTTGATGGTTTGACCTATGTATACGTTTCCCAAATCATATTGGTCTGTGGACTGGCGTAGGTGATCGCTGACTCTTATGGGGTATTGGCGCATGAGTGTCTCCTCGCTGCTTTGGCATATCCCTTGAAGTGACATCTGTATGGTATTACGATGACCTGATGCTTCATATACGATGGTGCCGACTTCGTAAAACTCTCCTGCTTTGCCTCGGGGATTGAAGCGAACGGTGACGTGTGTGGTGTCGCCGCTGCTGACAGGTTTGTCTTTTGGGAATTCAATGCTTGTGCACCCACAGGAGGTGTAGCCTTGGATTAGGGTTATCTCTGTGGCATGCTCGTTGCGCAGACTGAATTGGTGTTCGACAACTCCATCGGCCTCATATATTGTGCCCAAATTGATGGCGTTCAGGCCTATGACAACGAGTGTATCAATTCCTGACATAGGTCTTTCCTCCTTGTATGATTATTCCTTTTTGATTGACTTTGCATTTTTGCCCACTAAGACTGTATGCTTGGCTGCACGTCTGTACCGACACTGATTCTTCGACTTGCTGTATGGAGGTGCTTGCTTGCTCTGGATCTATGTTCCATGCTCTGATGTTGCATTGGGTGTAACTCTCTGCAAATGCTTCTGCTTCTATTGCTGCTGCATCTGTGGGGAAAATCCGTACGGAGAATGCCCACTTGTCAGCGACGAAGATGTCGGCTATGCTTCCATCAAGGTAGACGTCTATCTTGAGTTTCTCTCCCTGGACTGGCTTTTCGGGCAGGGTAATCTGGTATTTGCCTCCATATATGTCGTCGTTTACGTATCGTTCAAGTTTTGTTAAATCAAGTGTAAGCTGGTTGGTGGTGGGGGTGTACGTGAGACTTGCCTTCTGAGATCCTGATTTTAAGAAATTGAAGCCGAAGGCTGTAGTACCTATAACGAATTCGCCTTGTAACTCTATCTGTCGTCCGCTCACTGGGGCGAGGGAGACTGTGCCTTGTATGTCTGAGACCGTCGTGGATATGAGGTCGCTCCGCATTGTGGCAAGACCGCTGTAGGGCTTTTGGTGCAGGGTGTAGTCGGGAGCAAGGGTTATCTCGCGTGGGAGTGAGTAATTGTGTGCCCAGCCTATCTGGAGATTTTGTTCTGTAGGCAGTTTGTCGGGGACTATGCCGAGTAGCAGGGTCTTTCCGTTATGTCGGCAGATGGTGGGCGAGAGAAGTCCGTAGCCTTCGATACCGATGCCTCCCATTTCGAGATACGAGGGTTCTTGCTTACTGGCAAGTGGTGTGAATGTGCCTTTGTCACTGATGTTGCCAAGCCAATAGAGTGTGCGCACTCCTTTGCTCGTGCCAAGGGGAGTGACGGTAAATAGGTAGATTCCTCCTCCCATATCGGTAATATTGGGCATCTCCCAAAATGTGCCTGTACTGACAGCGTCTGCAGATTGAAAGAAGATGCTCCCGTCGTTGCTCCATTTACCTGACTCGTAACGGTGTAGTGTGCATGCTCCTAAACCGTCTTTTGAGGTGCCTACGATGATGTACTTCTGATTTCCAACCTGAAAGTAGTATGGGTCACGGAAATCATCGCTCAGTCCTTGCGGGCGTCCATCTATCAGGGGATTGGCTGCGTGCTTTTGCCATGTGGTCAGTTCCGGGGTGTCTGTGGTTGACAGGCAAATGGTGGCTTTGGCATTGTCTACAGCGGTGTATAGTGCTCCTGTCTGACCTGATGTGACTTCTCCATCTTGTATGATACATCCTGACCAACATCCTTTGATGTCGTAGGACTCTGACGGACCAAAGGCTATTGGTTCTTCGGTCCATGTGCAGAGGTCTGCACTGGATATGTGACCCCAGTGTAGGCGTGCCATGTAGGGTCCGTTGGCATTCTTCTGGAAGAACAGGTGATAGCGGCCTCCTGACCATATCATGCCATGAGTCTCGTTGGTCCAGGCTCCTGAGGGCATTGCGTGATATTTGGGCCTCCATAATGCTGCCCGACCTTCTTTATATCGTGATTGCGGATAGATGAAGTCTGGTGGAGGAGCTGTGGGTGTGGGGGCTATGAGTGCTATGTCTTCGGCACTTATTGCCTTGTTGTATATGGCTATATCATCAATCAGTCCGCAATAGGTGTTGATATTGACTCCCCATTCGCTAACCTGGTTGCTGCTCTTGCCTATGAGGAACTGATTGGTTCCTGGCTTGATGCCAAGTCGAGACATTTTGGTGCTGCCTACTGTCTGGGCATCTATATAGAGTGTGGCAAGGTTGCTTGGCTTGTCTATTACTGCGGTTATCCTGCTCCACTTGCTGCGTGGTAACCGTTGTGTGGAGGGGATTGTGTAGATAAAACCATTGGCTGAGGCAAAACGGAAGCGGACATCGCCTTGTGATGACAATTCGAAAGCTATGCCTGTCTTGGTTGTCTCATCAAGATTTCCACAGATGAGGCCATAGGTGGGGAGGAGTTCTGCCTCATCTGCTTTCATCATCGGGTATGTCTCAGGGGCAAGAAGGACTGTGGCTGTAAGCGTTTCATCGCTGAATGTCGTTGTGGGTATGGTCGCTTGTATATAATTGGAATATCCGTCAAAACGCAATGCCTTACCTTCGAGCCCATCGACATTAAAGGCTGGAAGCTGGGATTCCACTTTTGCCTGGACACCGGAGACTAACTCTGTAATCCTCCCATCGCTCAAACTCATGTCGAAATGGGCTACCTGGGCTGGTGCATGTGTGGTCAGTGCTAATATTGGCAGTATTGATAGATAATTGGTGCTCATAGGATTGATTGTGGCATAACTGATGTCTGTTTGATATCAATCAGGGTATTATTGCAGGTATTTGAGACAGTTGCTGGTAAACAATTCTAACTGGTCCTGTTTGCTGTTTACCTGTCCTCCCAAATCCCATTCGTATGATGCGAGTCCTACGCAGAGTATGCGTCCCTTTATCTGGGTAGTGGGATTGAAGTCAACAATACCTGCACAGCAGTAGTCGACTACGTGATTCCATGTACCCAGAACTGTGGAGTTGGTCATTTCTTCCCAAGCCTTTACTACGTTTGGTTCGGGTGATAATCCATAGGAATTGAGATCCCACATGCAGTTGTGGTCGCCTTTGATTCCTGCTCCTTCAAAACAGTATATGGAGCGTTCGTACAACCCGCTTTCGAACTGCATATCGGTATAGATTGCGTGTGTGGAATGGTCGTATATCTGACCTTCCGTGTTTCCTATGATAGGCTGTGTACCCCAGATGTCGTTGTTCTGCCCCCCCTCGCCACTGCCGAATATGCCTGGGGCGTATGACTCATTTATGCGTCCTACTGCTACGCTGAGTTGAGTGGCATGGTTGGTGAGCAGCAAGTTGCCTCCATCGGCTGCGTATGATTTCAGTGCAGTGATGACTTCATCGGAGGCGAGGTTGCCCGGCAGGTTCTGCCAGCCTTTATCTATACCTGTACGATCACAGATTATCCAGCATGCTGATTGCTCCTCTATGTCAAGATTGTCAATCTCGGATGCCTTGATGACGACGCCTTTCTGATGTGCAACGTAGTTTTCCTGAAACCACGCTACGGCTGACTGCTCGTCGGCTGACTGCTCGTAATCATCGGCAACAAGCAGTGCTACAAAGCCAGTTCCTCTCTTAGACTCATAGTCTATTTGTATATTGACGGTCTGCCCTTCGGATATCCTCCCGTCTGCGTACATTGCCTTGACCGTATATGTCACAGGGACATTTACGGGAGCTTTCTTTATTCTATATTGATTGATTATCTCGTTTATATTGGTCACTTCGGTCAAATCCCTGATGATTTGTACCCCACTCTGTCCTGGCTCGGAGGGATTGTCCCACTTGAGTAGTAGTTCGCGTGTCCCCTCCCGGTTCTCGGCTACCAGATTGGATACACATTCTGAATAGTTCTGCTCCATCAGCTCTACTTTTGAACAGCTGGCACCAAACAGACTCATGATGCATAGTATTGCAAATACCTGAAATGTGTCTTTCAGTATTGATTGTATATTTTTCATTTCTACAGAGGTTTTATGTTGTTTACTACGATATTTGTGGTTAATACTGCTCGTACAGGCCATTTGAGTTGTCAAGTTCGTTCTGTGGCACTGGCAGATATATTTCGTCTGCACTGACACTACACCCTTGGTAGTAGGTACGTGAATGTATGCTCGCTTCTGTAGACATATATGTAGGGATTATCGCAAATTACCTCAATCAAACCTAACGATTTGATTGCCAATGTCA
>CALZJL010000064.1 GCA_945787625.1 uncultured Prevotellaceae bacterium | reverse complement strand
TAGTAGAGCAAGCTGACGAAGTTGTTGCTGTCAGCAATGTTCTCGGCAGGGAAACCCCTCTTGAGCTCGCCCGTCACAAAGCCCTTTGATACGAGCGTCTGTATAGTGGAAGCATCGTGAGCGAACTCCTTGTCCTTACGAATGAGCATACGCAGTTTGTTGTAGTCCACGCGGATATTCTCGTCGAGCATATCCTTCGGTATGCGACACCTGTTGTCGATATACTTGTAGAGGAATGAAAGCACCATGTTGGAATTGTACATCGTAGTCTCACCAAAGGCTTCCTCTGCAAAGCAATAGTTGTCATAGTACGGCTTCATAATCTCGATGAGCTCGTCCGTACTGTGGTGGAAGTCGTATTGCTGCGAATAGTACGTCAGCATCTCGCGCACCTCCTGCTCGGTGAAGCCTACCATCTCGTTGAAGGCGTACGAGAGCGTATAGTTCGTACCGATGTTGAAACCGCTCGTGAGGTCGTCGAGGGTCACGGGGCTCACGCCTGTGACGAAAACATGCTCGATGGAGGAGTATGTGCCCGACTTGATGGTGTCGAAGAAAGTACGCAGATAGCCCGTGCCGTGCGTCTCACTCTTGTATTCGTCGAGTCGCGCCGCGTCTGAGAGGATATGATTGGTGAAATGATCATACTCGTCGATGAAAAGGTAGATTCTCGCTCCCGTCTTTTCTGCCTCACGGTAGATGTAGTCAAGCTGTTCTACGCAGCCGTTCCTCTTGTTCATTTCCTCCTTTATACCCTCAGGCAGGTATTGTGCATACACGTCGCAGAAAAAAGAGAACGCATTGTTGCAAATAGAATCCATCGCATTGCGGTAATTCCCCAGGTCAGCGTTGATGACGGCGAAGTTAAGGTAAATGATGAGATACTTGTTGCGATTGGGCGTAGGGTGCTTGCCGATATACAAATCGCCATAGAGCCGCTCAAACTTGTCCGCCGCATTGATGTCGTAGTAGTGGTGCAACATCGACATGGTCAGACTCTTGCCGAAGCGTCGTGGGCGTATGAAGAAGAAGAACCTATTGGATCTTTCTACCTTTTCAATGAACCTCGTCTTGTCAACATAGTAATAATTGTCTTCGCGGATTGCCACGAAGTTCATCATTCCGTATGGTATCTGCTTTGCCATTGTTTGTTTGTGAGGTTATTCAAGCCTAATCAAGCCAATCACCATAGCCACGGCATTGATTTCGTCGTACGAAAGTTCAAACGGGTCATAATCCTTATTGTCCGACACCAAAAGCACATGCTGCTGGTCGCTGCCAGGTTTCAGACGTTTGATCAGGGGACCCTGAACAGTATCGAGGACGTAAGGCTTGTTCCACTGGAAGAAAATCCCCGACATAGGCACCCGCTGACAGGCAATAATGTCGCCGGAAGCATAAGTCGGAATCATGCTGTTCCCCTTGACGTGAATCAGAAAGTCAGCACCCCTAAAAGCAGGCACAACATACCTCTCGCACTCATATTCGAGGACAGTCTGTTCGCCGGTGAACGCCCCGGCCATCGCGCTCAGAGGAATGAGCGGAATACCCTCCTGCGAATCAGAATGTGTCGCAACAGGTCGCAAATCCCCCTTATACATATCCCCCCTTCCCGTCAGAAGCCACTCTATATTCAGTCTGGGGAAAAACTCCAAGATAGTTTGGATTTTATCAACACCAATACTCTTGCTGATGGCATTGACATAGCCATTAGCAACACCAATCCTTGACTCAAAGGCAGAAACCGTAGTCTTCTCCGCCTTGCAAAAAGCCTTTATTCTTTCTTTAACCGTCATATTCTTCAATTACCTAATTAAGCGGTTCAATTCGGTTTAATGGCATTCTATCTGCCATACTTTTATGGCTAATCTTTGCGCAGTATGTGATATAACGCGCCACGAAGATACAAATTTTCTGCGAGAAAACAATGTTTTGTGGTTTTGTTGTTTGTTTTTTTTGTTGTTTAGTTGCCCCCACAAAGATACGGAATTCTTTTCATTATCTGCGTCCTCGCGAGCAGAAATCTTATTTTCCCCCTTTTTTTGATAAATGTTTTTTATGCTGATTTATTTCGTTCTTGTTGTTTATGTGGAATTTATTCCATATCTTTGCCCCATCTTTTCGTCTGCTCAGCAAGGAAACTGCTGAAAGCCCGTACAGAGGTGGGGGTAGAGGGGGAAAGATAGAATACATAATAAAAGGCGTATCTTGCGCTTTGTGATTGACGATTCGAGAATCTCGCAAATTCAACAGTAAGTCAAATGCAAGGCAACGAGGACGCCCTATGGGGTGTATTATATACTTTCATATATATACACACACGTGGGGCTTTCAGCGTTGCTCGTTTCAGACTTACTGGGCAATGCGAGGGCCTTCGAATCGTGGAACGAGCATCAAGACTGGCTCCACGTTTTTTATTGTGCATGAAAGACAGCTAACCGAACGACCATTGAGGCAGCCGAATGGAAAACAACACAATTATTTATGAACACATCAAAACAAAGATTGTTTATGCTCTTCTGCTCCCTGCTTGTTTCGGTCGTCGGATGGGCGGAAGGTGAGGTTTTTACTGAAATCCATATCAATGATGGACCAGTAGTTATTGACGGAGAGGGGAAGACATACCAGCAGCAAGGGGTTTCTAATCTTATCTCAGAGAATTGTGGCGGTATAGACGTCACTATAAATAAACAAGAAACACCGCAGCCCACATACTCCTGGGACGAAGCCACCAGCACAATCACATTTACTTCTGGTGGAACTTTCCACTTGTCAGGATACTCCAACACAACAACACTTAAGGTCGCTGACGATACGGAGGACGTGATTCTATGTTTTGATGGAATCGAAAATGTTATATTAGATTCTGATAGTCCTCTCTTCAGCATAGGAGTCAATTCTTCCGTCGTTGTGAGCTTATCAAATGGGACAGACAATCGTCTCAAGAATTCTGGAAATACTCCCATTATAATAGGTGATAATGCATCTTTGACCATTATGGGAGAGGGGTATTTAACAACACAGGGGGGAGGTTTCTCTTTCGGAAATTCTTCGCAACTCACGATAAATGAAGGAACCCTGGATATAGAGGGTAGATTACTGCCAACTGGAACAAGCACGAACAGCGGTGTTACGATCAATGGAGGAACTATCTCTTCCAATGATATCCGCGTCCAAGAAGGAGTGGCTACCTTCTCAAGTTCGCGGATAATTACGAATAACCTTAATCTTTGGAACCTCACGACAAAAATCAACGACAATGTCATCATCAAGATACCGGAAGGCATCATATTTGATGCTCACCGTGTGACACTCGGCGAGAACGCTTCCATCGATGGCGAGTTTCGAGGAAAAGCACCTGCGTGTGTAAACGAAGTGTATTGGCTTTATAGCGCAGAGCAACTCAGTTGGTTCCGCGATTTGGTAAATGGAACTCTGACAGATGGGACTGAGAGAAACAAATCCGCAAACGCCATCTTGAAGGAAGATATAGACCTACAGAACCAGGCGTGGACTCCCATGGGCAAATACTCACCCTGGTATGATGGTCCAGACAATGTATATTCAGGAGTCTTCGATGGCAATTATCACACCATCAGCAATTTGAACGTTGGTGATGCTTATGAGCATGGACTCTTTGGAAGAGTAGCTGGAGGACAAGTTAAAAACCTGGGTATTATCAATGCCAACATAGGCAGCGCCGAAGGATACCTGGGAGTCATAGCAGGTGCGTACATATACACCTCAGGCCCGATGCTAAACTGCTATGCCGTAGGCGACATTACATTTGGGACCACAGGAGTTGCCATCGGAGGTATTGTAGGTGTTACGGAATGGGCTGGCATACATAATTGCCACACATCGTATGGCAACGTAATCGGTCAAACGAATGCAGCAAGCGGTTCTATGGGTTGCTCCGTAGGTCTCGCCCCTAACTGCTACGAGACTGGCGAGCTTGCCTATATGCTCAACACGGCAAATGACTACGATGGAGAGACCCCGATTGAGGGCAAGACCGAGTGGGGACAGAAGCTTGACCAAGACGATCACCCCGTGGCATTGACTGCGGAGAACCAAGTTTACAAGCAGAGCTTTACGGCAGACGCAAGCACCCTGACCATAACTGGCAACTATGATCGCGTGACAACACTCTGTTACCCCTCGGATATTACACTTCCCGCGAGCATCAAGGCATTTAGCGTGACAGGCATCAGCGACGAATATGCCGTCATGACGGAACTGACAGGAGGCATACTCCCTAAGCATACTCCTGCCGTATTGATAAACATGACTGCCGCAGAAGAAACCATCGCCCTACCTGCCGTAACGGGCATTTACAGTAATTCTGCAGAATCAAGCATTACAACAAATGACATTTCGCAGGAAGGCAACCTGTTGCATGGAAGCTACGAAAGCAAAACCCTCAACGGTTCAACGGAGTTAAAATGGTACCATTATGGATTCCTAAAATACTATACTGATCTTTCACCCTATTCGGCCTATTTGAAATTAGACGAGCCAAAAGAATATCTTTATCTTTCTACAGATGTACCCATAGGCGAGGTGGACTACGCGGTGTTGTCAGAGTCAGACAAGACAGCCTTCATTTCCCGTATAGCTTATGCCGGTATAGGATCAAATAATCATACCATTACCATTCCTTCTGAAGTGGTCATCAACGGCAACACCTATACTGTCACCCGTCTCGGGAGCGGAGATGCCATTGACCAAAACAGCTTCTTTAATATGACGGGGGACCATAGCATTGCGTTATATGTCGACCTTCCAAAAACCATAACTGAGGCAAGTGCAAATGCGTTAAACAATATGATGGGGATGACCGGTGGGTTAGTTTTCCCTCATTTTTCTACAGAAAACGTTCCAACATTAGTTGGCGGTAATGATTTGTATTGCAATATCTCTGTTCCATACGGAGCCGAAGACGCTTACAAATCTTTGGGGGGACACGTAAATGTAAATTCTTATCACAGCGATGTTGACATCGCCAATGGCAACATAATTGTCAACGGCGACACATACACTCAAGGCGACGTGACAAGGACAATCAACGAGACGCTACTCATATCAGGCTCTACGACAGAAAACAAGGTCATTCTCAATGGTGGCAGCAAAGAATCTCCTTTGAGAGTCGCTCTCAACGGCTTGAACATTGACCTTTCGGCAGGCAGCGAAAACAGACTGACCTACAGCCCGATAGATGTTACAGCAGACTCACACGTGGACCTCTTAGTGTTCGGAGACAACACTTTGAAAGGCGGTTTTGATTCTGCAGGTCTTCACGTTGCTGCCGCAAAGAATGATGGAAGTCAGAAAGCAGCCTCGCTCAACGTCTGCAAGCTAAGCACAGGCACACTAAGCGCATTCGGAGGAAACACAAGTGCTGGCGCAGGAGCAGGAGCAGGAATCGGAGGAAACGAAGGAGAGAACTTCGGCGACATCACCATAAATGCCGGTACTATCACCGCCACAGGTATCAAAGGAGCAGCCGGAATCGGAGGTGGTTCATATTATGGCAACACCTCTGCCTACAAAGCTGGCGACATCACCATAAACGGAGGAAATGTGACTGCCATTTACTCTGGAGACAGAAGCGGTTATGGATCTTATTCCGTCAAGGCTTCCGTAGGTTCCATCGACCAGGAGTTCCGTTTCTTTGTTTCAGAAGATGCCACCTTTACAGGAACGATAAACCGCAATTGCGATGTAGACCTGGCTGTCAAAGTCTACAGCGGAGGCCAAGACTATTCCGTAGAGAATATCACATGGGGGACTACACTCGCAGACAACCAACTGGCATTCGGCATGGTGAATATCCCCGGCGTTGACAATCTGGTGGTAGGAGACGCCTGCGACAATTTCATACTGCACGACGACTTGGACTTCTACTCGCCACAAGGCTTCACGGCAGGCAACATGACCTACAAGCGTGAGTTCATCGACAACGACTTCAACGCGCTCTATCTCCCAATTGAGGCTAAAGTGAGCGATTTCACCGACTGCGAGATTTACGCCATCAACATGTTCCATCAGACTGACACAGACGGCGACGGAGTGCTCGACTGTTTCACCATGGAGGTAGAGAAAGCACAGGACAATCAGACCTTGCGTGCCAACCACCCATACCTCATCAAATACAAAGGTACGGAGCACAACACAAGCATTGAATTCCACCTCGAGCAAGTGACAGTATCCGAGACCTCCTCACCAGACTACGTATGCTCATCGATGAACTACACCTACACCTTCCGCGGCAACTACCAAAGCGTGTCAGACAATCTGTCTCAAATCTATGTCATCGGTATCGACTCCGAAGGCAGGACCGCCCTCGTACACCCCACGAGCGACCTTGGGCCACAGCGTTGGCAGATGGTGATGACACCGCGAGAACCTCAGTTTGGTGAAGTAATGGCTGCAACACCAGCCCGAATACAGATCTCCGTTGCTGGAGACGAGACAGGCATCATCGACATACCCGATCAGGCAGACAAGGCAGAATACTATGGCCTGGACGGCAGACGCAAGCAGCACCACAGTCGTGGAGTCACAATACTGCGACACGCCAATGGCTCGACCGAGAAGATAATAAAAAAGTAACAACAAAGTAACACACAAATTGTATCATCATGAAAGAGGTTTATATCAGTCCTTCCACATGTGTTCATGAACTGTCTCTCACGAACGCTTTGCTCACCACGTCCTACGTCCCCGTGGGTGGTGAGGGGACACCTAAGAGTAGAAACTACATCTTTATGGACGATGACATAGACAAAGAAGAGTAAACAAACGGGAAAACGTAACAAGAAGAACGATGGGTGCGCTGTAAAATATATGGCGCACCCTCGTCGTAAAGGCGGCAACCTCATAACCTTACTAAAAATCCTCATCGTCAATCCCCAGCTCGCGACACATATAGCGCACCACCTTCGGAGGCAACACCTTGCGCGTAGGTTTCACACCCATCGCACCAATCTCCCGACGATGAACCATCATCCATCGTCGCAGCAGTTCAGTACTGATGCCAGCAGCCTGTGCAATTTCTGATTTGGTCTTGGATTTCATTGGTTAGGTCATAAGGTTATTTTATAAGGTTTTAAGGTCGCTTCGCTTGTGAGGTTATTAGGTTT
>CALZJL010000063.1 GCA_945787625.1 uncultured Prevotellaceae bacterium | reverse complement strand
AACCTCGACAACGCCTGCGCTTTGAGGGACTCAGCCTCTGCTCCTTTCACTCCCCATGCGTGGTAGAAATATATCCAGTTGATATAGGGTATGAGGTCGCGGATTTCAAATTCTAAGGTGTGAATCATAAGTCTGTCAGTCCTATCTCGGCGAGAAAATCGTCTTCGTTCATGATTTGTACTCCAAGTTTTTGAGCTTTCTCCAGTTTTGATGGTCCTATGTTCTCGCCTGCAAGGAGGAAGCTCGTCTTGCCAGAGATGGAGCTTGAATTCTTGCCTCCATGCTGTTCGATAAGCTGCTTGTACTGCTCGCGCGAATGGTGCTTGAAGACTCCGCTGATTACGATGACCTTGCCCTCAAGGGTCGTGCTGTGCTGAGACATTTGCTCGTGCGAGAGTTCAAACTGCAGTCCGGCCTCTCTGAGCCTCGTGATGAGTTGCTGATTTTCCGTGTCATGAAGGAAGTCCGTTACGCTCGATGCTATCACCTCGCCTATGCCGTCGGTCTCGAGCATTTCGCCTATGGTGGCTGACGACAGGGCGTCGATGCTCCTAAACTTACGCGCAAGGGTCTTGGCTGCTATCTCTCCTACGAAGCGTATGCCCAAAGCGAAGAGGACTCGCTCGAAGGGTACGGAGAGGCTTTGGGTGATATTGGCCTTGATTTTTTCGTCAAAGTCGATGCGGTAGAAGTCTGATACGTCGCGCAGCAGTCCGAGATTGAAGTATTGGTTGATGATTTCAGAGCCAATAGAGTTGATGTTCATCGCTTTGCGCGATACAAAATGTTCCAGTTTACCAAGTATCTGGGGTGCGCAATGGAGATCGTTGGGGCAATAGTAGCCTGCCTCGTCTTGCTCTCTGACGAGGGGTGTACCGCATACGGGGCAATGTTTGACGAAGTGTATCTCATGAGTCCCCGTACTTTCTGCCTTGCCTACAATCTTGGGGATAATCTCTCCGCCTTTCTCGATAATCACGTTGTCGCCGATGTGCAGATCGAGTGACTCCATCACGTCGGCATTATGTAGGGTGGCTCTATGCACCATCGTACCGCTGAGGAGTACGGGGTCCATATTGGCTACGGGGGTTATCACTCCAGTCCTGCCTACTTGGAAGGTGATCTCTCGGAGTCGGGTAGTCGCCTGCTCGGCTTGAAATTTGTATGCTATGGCCCAACGCGGCGACTTGGCTGTCAGACCTAAGGATTGTTGCTGAGAGAGTGAATTGACTTTGAGTACGATGCCGTCCGTGGCAACGGGCAGGAGCTTGCGCGCTTCGTCCCAATGTTGTATGTATTCCCAGACCTCGTCGAGATTGTTACACAGGCGCATGTCGGGACTGACTTGAAAGCCCCATTCGCGTGCGACTTGCATATTCTGATAGTGTCCCTCGCCTGGCAGTTCGTCGCCCAGCAGGTAGTACAGGTATGCGTCAAGTCCACGATGGGCTGCTACCTTGGAGTCCTTGCTCTTCAGGGTGCCCGAAGCTGCGTTGCGAGGGTTGGCAAAGAGTGGTTCGCCTGCCTCTTCGCGTTCGGCGTTGAGCCTGTTGAAACTGCTCCATGGCAGGAGTACTTCGCCTCTTATCTCAAACTGCTTGGGGCAGGGGGCTTCAATTACCAGGGGTATGGTGCGTATGGTGCGGACGTTGGCGGTCACGTCGTCGCCTTGCACTCCGTCGCCGCGTGTCACGGCACGCACGAGTCTGCCGTCTTCGTAATGAAGCGAGATGGAGAGTCCGTCGTACTTCAGCTCGGCGCATATCTGGAAGGGCTGTCCGTGGAGTCCGTCTGCCACGCGCTCGTAGAAATCGCGCACCTCGCCGATATTATATGTGTTTGACAGCGAGAGCATGGGTCTGATGTGCTTCACGGTCGGGAAGTCTGTACTCAAATCGCTCCCTACGCGCTGGGTAGGCGAGTTGGGGTCGAACATCTCGGGGTGGGCAGACTCAAGCTCTTGCAGCCTGTGCATGAGCTGATCAAATTCAATATCGCTGATTATGGGTGAGTTCTGCACGTAGTAACGTCGGTTGTGCTCGTGCAGTTGTTTCCTGAGCGAAAGTATGAGATCTGTATCTGTCATGCTGCGGAGTATTATATTTTCAATATGCAAATGTACGATAGAAATTCTTCTTTTCCTAACATCATGTCCGAGCAAGATGGCTTAGCGGCACAAAAATTCAAATTAAGGAATAATTTACTTGCATTTTCGCCTACTAAATCGTATCTTTGCATGAGAAAGTAAGGATAATTTGTAGATCATAACATAATTTTTATTCACAATGGTAAAAAGCGAATTGCAGAAAGCTCGTGCTGCTTATCAGCCCAAGCTTCCTAAGGCACTCCAGGGTGCTGTTGTTGCCGTCGAGGGTGCTCCTACCCAGTCTGTAGGCAATCAGGACGAAATCAAGGCTATGTTCCCCAACACTTATGGTATGCCTGTCATCACATTCGAGAGTGGTGAGACAAAGCCTATGGAGGCTATCAACGTAGGTATTATCCTCTCTGGTGGTCAGGCTCCTGGCGGTCACAATGTCATCAGCGGTCTGTATGATGGTGTGAAGACTCTCAACAAGGACAGCAAGCTCTATGGCTTCCTGATGGGTCCTGGTGGTCTCGTTGATCACAAGTATGTGGAGTTTACCGACGAGTTTATCGACGAGTACCGCAATACTGGCGGTTTTGATATCATCGGTTCTGGTCGTACAAAGCTTGAGAAGGAGGCTCAGTTTGAGTCTGGTAAGGAGATTCTCAACAAGCTTGGTATCAAGGCTCTCGTCATCATCGGTGGTGATGACTCAAACACAAACGCCTGCGTACTGGCTGAGTATTATGCCGCCAAGCAGTATGGCATTCAGGTGATTGGCTGTCCGAAGACTATCGATGGCGACCTGAAGAATGAGCAGATTGAGACTTCATTCGGTTTCGATACTGCCTGCAAGACTTACTCTGAGCTTATCGGCAATATACAGCGTGACTGCAACTCTGCCCGCAAGTATTGGCATTTTATCAAGCTGATGGGTCGCTCGGCTTCTCATATCGCTCTGGAGTGTGCGCTTGAGACTCAGCCTAACGTCTGCCTTATCTCTGAGGAGGTAGAGCAGAAGAATATGTCTCTCGACGACGTTGTTACGTATATCGCTAAAATCGTGGCTGACCGTGCTGCTGACGGCAACAACTTCGGTACAGTCCTTATTCCTGAGGGTCTTATCGAGTTCATTCCTGCTATCGGCAAGCTTATCAAGGAGCTCAACGAGGTGCTGACTGATCCTGCTACTGGCGAGAGCCGCGTATTTGCCAGCAAGGACGAGCAGGTGGCTTTCGTCAAGGGCAACATAGCTCCTGAGAACCTCGCTATCCTCGAGTCTCTCCCCAAGGACGTAGAGCGTCAGCTTTGCCTCGACCGCGATCCTCACGGCAACGTACAGGTTTCACTCATCGAGACCGAGAAGCTCCTCTCTGCCATGGTGGCTACAAAGCTTGAGGCATGGAAGGCTGAGGGCAAGTATGTGGGCAAGTTTGCTCCACAGCACCACTTCTTCGGTTACGAGGGTCGTTGTGCAGCTCCTTCTAACTATGATGCTGACTACTGCTATAGCCTCGGCTTCAACGCAAGCCGCCTGATTGCCAACGGCAAGACTGGCTATATGTCTGTCATCAAGAATACTACGGCTCCTGCTGCCGAGTGGATAGCCGGTGGTGTGCCCATCACTATGATGATGAACATGGAGCGTCGTAATGGTGCCATGAAGCCTGTGATCCGTAAGGCTCTCGTTGAGCTTGACGGGGCTCCATTCAAGTTCTTCCAGAGCAAGCGTGAGGAGTGGGCCAAGAATACTTGCTACGTATATCCTGGTCCTATCCAGTACTGGGGTCCTACAGAGGTATGCGACCAATGCACCAAGACTCTCGCACTTGAGCAGGCATAATCTAACGTTCAAGACATGACACAGAAAAGACGTCCCCAACCCCGGAGCAGGAATGTCCGTACCAGGACTACGAGGAGCAGAAAGGGTGTGGGGACGTCTTTCCTCTCGCGTCTGTCGCATATCTCGATATGGGGCTATCTGCTGGCCGTTGTGGTGGCTATAGCTCTGTATTGTTTTGTGTTGTTTTATTTTTTTGTCGACCCGTATAGTTTCCAATGGAAGGCGATATACGGTGAGACTACTTATCCCGAGGGTTATGAAATACGCGGCATAGATGTCAGCCACTATCAGCAGGAGATAAGGTGGGAGAAACTGCGCAACGCCAGCATGGGTACGGATCCTGTCACTTTCGTCATCATCAAGGCTACCGAGGGAGAGAGTATCATCGACGAATATTTCAACGACAATTTCTATCAGGCGTACAAGAATGATTTTGTCCGCGGAGCTTACCACTTTCTCACTCCTGATGTGACGGCCGAGCGTCAGGCTCGTTTCTTTATCCGTCAGGTGCATCTCGAGGTGGGCGACTTGCCTCCTGTACTCGATGTTGAGGACGAGCGCAAATGGAGGGCGGCCGGATATAACAACGCCCAAATACAAAAAAAAGCCGCCGAATGGCTACGTATAGTAGAGCAACACTATGGGGTAGCACCAATTATATACAGCGGATACAAGTTTCATCGCGACATACTATCAGACTCCATCTTCGACCGTTATCCGCGCTGGATAGCTCATTATTATGTCGACAAGCCGCGTGATGATGTCAGATGGGCTTTCTGGCAGCATACGGATTGCGGCAAGATAAAGGGTATCAGGGGTAGTGTGGACTGCAATATCTTCAACGGCGATATGGACGCGCTCAACGCCATCTTGATACATTGAGTCGTTCCTACGCTTTTTAGAAATCTACGTTTACTCTAAAGTTGAACATACGCCCCGTGAGGTAGTTGGGTACGGCGTATTGGTTGTCGGTCACGTCGGTCACCCAGTAGTAGCCACTTACGTTTTCAAAGCCGAACACGTTGAGACAGTCCAGCCCGAGCCATACAGACTTGACGGGGTTGCGTCTCTTGCCGCCTTCGTTGCGATAGGGGCAGTAGTTCATGCCTATGTCTACGCGCTTGTAGGGCATAGAGCGGAAGGTGTGCTCTTCCAGACCCGTATGTGGTGCACCAAAGGGCAGACCTCCTGCAAAACAGGCTTTCAGATTGAGCTTCCATCGGGTAGTCTTGGGAAAATAGTCTGAGAAGAACATATTGAGCGACCACGTCTGGTCTGTAGGCTGCGGTACGGATTTTCCCTCGATGTCCATGCGTGCCCTCATGAGCGAGAAGGTGATCCATGAGTCGGTACGGGGTACGAATTCTCCGAAGAGCTTGAAGTCAATACCCATCACGCTACCGCTCGCGCAGTTGCGTCCGTAGTAGACAAGCTTGGTATTGTTAATGGTATACGGGTTGAGATTGCCTTGCAACTTGATGTATGCTTCTGTGGTGAACAGAAAAGGTCTTTGTCCGATACGGAAGCTATAGTCGTAGCCTGTGATGAACTGGTACGAACGTTGCGACTTGATGTCGTGGTTGAGTGTAATCACGTAGCTGTTGGCTGAGTTGCCGTCGTGTATGTCCTGACGCAGCTCTTTGTAGAAGGGACGCTGGTAGTAGAGGCCTGTGGCAAAGCGAAAGGTCATCTGCTTGTTGAACGTCGGCACGATGCCTACGCTTACTCTGGGCGAGAAGAGCCACTCCTTGTTCCACGACCAGTATGACAGGCGTACGCCGTAGCATAACGACATGATGGCACGTTTCCACTCGCGTCGCCATGTGTCTTGGCTGTAGATCTCAAACGAGCCTGCCTTCATGGATATCTTGCCTGGCGACCTCCTGAGATATATCACGTCGAGCCCATTGGGATTGTGGGGCATGGAGTAGCCCGACGAGTCGCGGTACTCCCACTCGCGGGCGTTCTCGTAGATGTTCTGTACGCTGTATGCTATGCCCGATTCGACCTTGTGCCCCTTTGCTTTGTATTCGTGAGTCAGGCGGAATGTGTGCTGGCTGCTCGACAATACGTTGCGGGCGTGTTCCATATATGTACCTATGGCCAGGTCGGTCTGCATACTCGTGTTGGACAGCCAGTATTGCCCTTGTATATCGTATGAGACGCGTTCCCTCGTGTTGAAGGCATTGTAGTTGAAGCCTATGGTGTGATTCTTGCCTAAGTCGCCATACACCTGTATCGTACCGTAGAAGGTGCGAAACAGGTCTTGCTCCCAGCCGTCGAAGTACACGTCGAAGTTCTTTACGTCTTGAAGGGTGCCGAAGTTGGTCTGTCGGGTGTGTGGTACGAACTTGTAGTTATTTTCTGAAATGTATCCTACAGCCTCTACTCGCCAGTTCTTGTGGGGCTTCCATGTGAGGTATGCTTGGTAGTCGATGAAGTTGGGCGAGTAGTCGGCGTCTGTCTCCATGGCTCCGAGCAGGTATGAGTTGGTCTTGTAGCGAACGGAGTTGGAGAAGCTGACCTTGCTGTTGCCCCACCCGAAGTAGCCGCTTGCTCCGAGCAGGGAGGCGGAGAGATTGCCTTCCCACTTGGTCGGCTTGCGATATGAGATGTTGAGTACGGACGACATCTTGTCGGCATACTTTGCTGCGAATCCTCCTGCCGAGAACTCTACCTTTTCGACCATCGAGGGATTGATGACCGAGAGTCCTTCCTGCTGTCCGCTCTGCAACAGGAGGGGACGGTATACTTCCACTCCGTTGATGTATACGCAGTTCTCGTCAAACGAGCCTCCGCGTACAGTATAGTTGGACGAAAGCTCGTTTCTTTGCGACACGCCAGCCTGCGTAGCCACAAGCTCTTCTACGGCATTACCCGATGTCGAGGGCATTCTGCCCATTTCTTCGGTCTTGATCTGTACGGTCTGGTCCATATTGCGACGTACGTCTTTTACTTCGACTTCGCCCAGATCGGTATCCTTGTCCTGCATGACGATGTTGAGGGTCAGCTGACCCTTGGGCTTGCGCAATATCCTGACTCTCTCCTTGTAGCCGAGCATCGAAAATGTTACTTTTACCGAGTCGGCAGATGTGAAACTAAGCGAGTACACGCCGTCTACGTTGGCTGCTGTGGCTGCCCCTTGTCCGACGATGCGTACCATACAAAAGCTCACCGGAGAACCGTCTTCGCCTGTGACTCTGCCCTTGAGCCTGACTTGTGTGCCGTCTTGTGACCACGCCAGGGCGTAAATCATGAGGGATATATAGAATATTACAAAACGTTTCATACATTAATAACGTCAAA
>CALZJL010000062.1 GCA_945787625.1 uncultured Prevotellaceae bacterium | reverse complement strand
CTATAGCTCTTGCTACTATGTCGCGTGGTGCCAGAGAGAGGCGCTCGTCGTATTTTTGCATAAATTCCTTACCGTCTGGGAGACGCAATATGCCTCCGTATCCGCGCATTGCTTCGGTGATGAGGTATGCGGGGTGACGTTCTGAGGGGTTGAACAGGGCTGTGGGGTGGAATTGTACAAATTCCATATCTTTAACCTTACCTTTGGCGCGGTATACCATTGCTATGCCGTCACCGGTGGCTATGTTGGGATTGGTAGTGGTGGCATAGACTGCTCCTGTACCACCGGTGGCCATTAGGGTGACTCGGCTGAGATATGTGTCTATCTTACCTGTGTCAGGGTTGAGTATGTATGCGCCGAAACACTCTATGTCTGGTGTGCGTCGGGTGACTCTTATGCCCATGTGGTGCTGTGTAATAATCTCGACTGCAAAGTGATTTTCCAGAACGTCGATGTTCTCGTCGTGTCTTACTGCTTCCATAAGTCCACGCTGTATCTCAAATCCTGTGTCATCGGCATGGTGTAGTATGCGGAATTCACAGTGACCTCCTTCGCGGTGAAGGTCGAAGTCTCCGTTTTCCTTGCGGTCAAACTTCACTCCCCATTGTACTAAATCTCGTATACCAGCTGGACCTCCCTTTACGACTTGTTCGACTGCTTCTATGTCAGAAATAAAATCACCAGCTATCATGGTGTCGTTGATGTGTTTCTCAAAATTGTCTGTCAGTGTGTTTGTTACAGCGGCTATACCCCCTTGTGCCTTGGCTGTATTAGCTTCGTCAAGTGTTGTCTTGCATACTAAGGCTACACGTCCTTTACCGCTTTTGCTGACCTTCAATGCGTAGCTCATGCCTGCTACGCCACCTCCGATGATGAGAAAATCATATTTCTTAATCATAACACAATATTTTTTATTTCTAATCCTAAAAGGATTATTTCGACTACAAAATTACACTTTTTATCTCAAAAATAACTATATTTGCATATAAAACTTGAGTAAACTGTCTCTAAACATGAAGCATATTGTCTTTCTTCTCCCTTTTATTCTGCTGATATTGTCGTGTTCTCCTGCTCGCAAGGTCTCGCATGATGTGTCTCGTCTTCCTCAGATTGTCACGAGGTATAGTACTGATACGCTTGTGGTTTATGCCCGACAATTGCCCTCTAATCCTTTGGTGAGAAGTATAGATTCGCTGTGTTATACTTCGTTGATGGACTCTACTCAGCTTGGCATAATGATTTATGACCTAACGGACAATGTTGTGGTTTACCAGTATCATGAAAATTGGCGTATGCGGCCTGCTTCGTGTATGAAGCTTGTCACTTCTATTACTGCTCTTGATATGCTGGGGGCGGATTATACTTTTACTCCTGTGGTGACAAGGGCTGGTTGGGGTTGGTGTTGGGATGATGATGAGACTAAGCAGATTCCGTATACTGAGCGTGAGTCTACTTCTATTGGTGACATCATTATTCCTATATTGAAAGAAAGTGACAATCTCAAGGCTGAGAGTCTCTTTACTCAGCTTGCTGTGGCTTCGGGTGCCAAGGATTGGGAGCGCAAGGTTTCTGCTTCGTGTGTCAATGTGCTGATTCAGGCTTTGGGGCTTAATCCGTCGGATTATACTGTGGCTGATGGCAGTGGTCTCTCGCTTTACAATTATGTTAGCCCTAAGTTGCTTGTTGAACTCTTGAAGTATGCTTGGAACAACCCTCGCATCCGTCCTTACTTGTATGAAAGTCTTCCTGTTGCTGGTATTGACGGCACTCTTGAAAAGCGTTTCGTTGATACTCCTGCTTTTAATAATCTCAGGGCTAAGACTGGTACTGTATCGGCTGTTTCATCGCTGAGTGGATATTGCCGCTCTAATTCTACTGGTCATGACTTGTGTTTCTCCATCATAAATCAGGGTGTGAGAAAGACTTCGTATGGTAGGAAATTTCAAGACAAGGTTTGTACGCTCCTCTGTCAATGAGTGGTGCTTTTTTATCCTTTGTCAATGGCAAATGGGGTCAAAACATTTTGCTCACTCTCTCTATTCCTGATATGAGTGTGTCTACTTCGTCTTTGGTATTGTAGAGCGCAAATGATGCGCGACATGTCCCTTCGACACCGAGCCTTCGCATGAGGGGTTCGGCACAATGATGCCCAGTGCGCACGGCTATGCCAAGACGGTCGAGTAGGGTGCCCATGTCCAAATGATGAATATTGCCTACCTGAAACGATATGACTGCGTCGCATTCTGCTCCCTCAGAGTGTCCGAAGATATGCATTCCTTCGATATCACGCATTTTGCTCACAGCGTATCGGGTCAGTTCCTTTTCGTGAGCATAGATACTGTCCATTCCAATGTTTGAGACATAGTCTATGGCGCGTGCCAGTCCTGTAGTGGCCACGTAGTCGGGGGTGCCTGCTTCAAATTTATATGGAAGTACGTTGTATGTAGTACGTTCGAAGGATACTGTCTTTATCATATCACCTCCTCCCATATATGGTGGCATGGCATCGAGGTATTTCTCCTTGCCATACAGTACTCCCACACCTGTGGGACCATATATTTTGTGACCTGAGAAGGCGAAAAAGTCGCAGTCCAAGTCTTGTACGTCTATTTTGAAGTGAGGGCAGCTTTGTGCGCCGTCTACGAGAAATGGTACGCCGTGCTCGTGGGCTATACGAATCATTTCCTTCACAGGGTTGACCGAGCCGAGCACATTGCTTACATGGGTGCAGCTTACTATCTTTGTACGCTCATTAAATAGTTTTTTGTAGGCTTCCAAATCGAGTGTGCCTTGGTCGCTCATGGGTATGACACGCAGCTTTATGCCTCTACGCTGTGATGCTAATTGCCATGACACGATATTCGAGTGGTGCTCCATGGCGGAGATTATCACTTCGTCGCCTTCTTGCATGAAGGTTTCGGTGAAGCAGGTTGCGACGAGGTTGATGCTCTCTGTGGTGCCACGGGTGAATATTATCTCGCACGAATTTCCAGCGTTTATGAAGTGTTGCACCGTGGCGCGTGACTGTTCGTGAAGGTCTGTAGCCATCTGGGACAGGAAGTGTACTCCGCGGTGTACATTGGCATTGACATTATAGTATTCGTCTGTCATTGCTTCTACAACGCTGCGTGGTTTCTGAGTCGTAGCACCGTTGTCGAGATATACCAGGGGGTATTTGTTGTAGATGACTTTGCTTAGTATGGGAAAGTCTTCTCTGACCTTTTTTATATCGTACATTCGTAATAAGTCTGTGTTTATTTGCATAGCTTGCAGCCTTCACACTTGCTCAGCTCTCCCCTAAGACGTTTGTCTACGATATAGTGCAGACGGTCTCGCAGGGGCTCAAGTGGTATGGTCTCTATCACGTGGGTTATGAATGCTGACTTGAGTAGCATTCTTGCATCGCTCTCTGATATGCCGCGCTGACGCATATAGAAAAGTTGCTGTTCGTTGAGCTGGCCTACGGTGCTGCCGTGTGAGCATTTTACGTCGTCGGCATAGATTTCGAGCATGGGCTGTGTGTAGATATGTGAGGAGGGCGACATACACAGGTTAGCATTTGTCATGGCAGATGAGGTTTGTTGGGCTCCTTCCTTGACATATACGAGGCCTGCAAAGGCTCCTGTTGCACTGTCATCGAGCACATATTTGTATAGCTCGTTTGAGCGGCAGTGGGGCACGAGGTGGCGTATCAGGGTATTGTTGTCGACACGCTGCATTTTGTCTGCTATGACGCATCCGTTGAGTACTGCTTCGCTGCCTTCTCCTGAGAGTTCTACTGTGCAGGTATTGCGTGTATGGCCATTGAAGATGGTCAGGACGGTATGATTGACGTGCGAGTCTCTGCCTTGGCGTATGTAGACGTTACTGTATCGTGTGCATGCTAAATGGGTTTCTTCTATATCGTAGAGATTGAGGCGGGCATTGTCTTCTGTTATGACTTCAATGACTTGATTGGTGAGGAAATGGTTGTCTGAGGCTGCATGGTCTGTGATGATGATGTCTGCCTGTGAGCCTTGTGCGAGTATGATGAGCATACGACGGTTTACCATCGTGTCTTGATTGCCCTTGAGCACATTGTTGATCTGTATGGGGTGCTTAGGCTGTGTGTCGCGTGGGATGTATACTACGAGAGTATCTACTGTGAGCACGGTGTTGAGTGCTACAATAGGGTCGGTAGTGTCTGCTATCTTGTTGTAGTAAGGACTTACATCTATGGGAGCATCTTGTATGGAAGTGCAGTATTCGCTACCTGACTGTATCTTGCTTCCAAGCTGTATGCCGTATTCGGGTGTGAAGTCGGCTTCTACGTTTGTGTATTTGTAGCGTTCGTCCTTTTTTGAGGGGAAGCCTTTTTCTTTGAATGTTGTCAACGCTGTGTCGCGACAATCATTCATTACCGCACATGAGCGTCCGATGATGGTGTCGCATACTTCGTGATAGAAGTCTATGTATTGTTTCTCTGAGCTCATATATTTTTATTGGCTAACAAGATTCACTTTATCCAGTCAAATCCTTTTTGGTCTATCTCTACTGCCAACTCGGGCCCGCCTGTCTTGATTATGCGCCCGTCTATGAGCACATGTACGATGTCTGGCTTGAGATACTCCAGCAGACGGTGATAGTGAGTGATGACGAGGGCAGAGGTATTACTCTTGCGTAACTTGTTAAATCCCTCAGCAACTATGCGCAATGCGTCAACATCAAGCCCCGAATCAGTCTCGTCGAGTATACAAAAATCAGGTTCGAGCATAGCCATTTGGAATATCTCGTTGCGCTTCTTTTCACCTCCTGAGAAACCCTCGTTGACCGAACGTGAAGCAAGTTTACCGTCGAGTTCTACAATTTTGCGCTTCTCACGCATCAACTTGAGAAAGTCTCCAGCAGAGAGAGGCTCGCGTCCTTGTGCTTTGTAGCGTGCGTTGACTGCTGCACGCATGAAGTTGGTCATGCTCACGCCAGGTATTTCCACAGGTTGCTGAAACGACATGAAGATACCGGCGTTGGCTCTCTCCTCGGTACTCATCTCAAGCAGATTGAGACCATTGTATATGATTCCTCCCTCAGTCACCTCGTATGCAGGGTTGCCCACTATGACATTGCTCAGTGTAGACTTGCCTGCACCATTTGTACCCATGATGGCATGTAGTTCGCCATCGTTTATCGTAAGGTCAATTCCCTTTAATATCTCTTTACCACCTATTGTGGCATGCAAATTCTTTATCTGTAGCATTTTCGTCAGAAAATTTTTTACCTGTGCTTCGTTTATCCTACTGACCCCTCAAGGCTCACACCGAGCAATTTCTGTGCCTCTACGGCAAACTCCATAGGGAGCTTATTAATAACATCCTTGGCATACCCGTTGACGATGAGGCTTACAGCATCTTCCATAGAAATGCCACGCTGTTGGCAGTAGAAGAGCTGCTGCTCCGAAATCTTAGATGTAGTAGCCTCATGCTCTACAATGGCAGTATCGTTCTTGACGTCCATATACGGAAACGTGTGTGCACCGCAACAGCTGCCCAACAGTAGCGAGTCGCAGCTCGAATAGTTGCGTGCTCCCGATGCCGAAGCCGCTACCTTGACCAGTCCCCGATAAGAGTTCTGGCTGTGCCCGGCAGAAATACCCTTGGATATGATAGTAGATTTGGTATTGCGTCCTATATGAATCATCTTGGTGCCAGTATCAGCCTGCTGGTGATTGTTAGTTACGGCCACGGAGTAGAATTCAGCTTGCGAGTTGTCACCACTCAAGATGCACGAAGGGTACTTCCAAGTTATGGCACTTCCAGTTTCGACCTGCGTCCAGCTCAGACGCGAGTTTTCACCGCGCAAGTGACCACGCTTCGTCACGAGGTTGAGCACACCCCCCTTGCCGTCCTTGTCTCCGGGATACCAATTCTGCACCGTAGAGTACTTCACCTCAGCATTGCGCATCACCACAATCTCCACTATTGCAGCATGAAGCTGGTTCTCATCACGCATAGGAGCAGTACAGCCCTCAAGATATGAGACATACGCATCATCGTCGCAGACTATAAGAGTACGTTCGAACTGTCCCGTACCCTGCGCATTGATGCGGAAATACGTACTCAGCTCCATAGGACATCGCACACCCTTAGGTATGTAAACAAACGAACCGTCAGAGAAGACAGCACTGTTGAGAGCAGCAAAGTAATTGTCGCGATACGGTACCACCGATCCAAGATACTGACGTACGAGGTCGGGGTGATTACGCACAGCCTCAGAGATAGAGCAGAATATTATGCCCATCTCCTTGAGCTTCTCATGGAACGTCGTCTTGACACTCACGCTGTCCATGACAGCATCGACAGCCACTCCCGACAGAGCCATACGCTCCTCCAGTGGGATGCCCAGCTTGTCAAAAGTCTTCATCAACTCAGGGTCAATCTCCCCCGTGCCAGTCTCCTTCTTCTTAGCAGTAGGATCAGCATAGTACGAGATGTCCTGATAGTCAATCACAGGCATATCAAGATGTCCCCATTCAGGTTGCTTTTGCCCCATCCAGAACCTGAATGCATCGAGACGGAACTGTAGCAGCCACTCCGGCTCGCCCTTTTTCTTGGATATAAGGCGCACGACATCCTCTGAGAGTCCCTTAGGGATAATCTCAGTCTCTACGTCGGTAGTGAAACCATACTGGTAGTCTTTATTTATAATGTCTCTAGTAATGTCTTCCATTCGTTAACCTTATCAATCATCATCCTGACACACATCACCAGCAATCCCCATTTGCACGTCCCTACAACAGCTCCCAACACACGGTTTACAAGCCCCCCTATGATGGTAAAGTCGAGAAACTTCGTCACCAACGAAGCCAAAAGCCCGAAGACCACCGGGACAAGAATCCAAACGAGCAGGCAAAGGAGAATGTTGTCCCCAAGCTCGCAGTGATACTTCCATACAAGATAAATGCCTACCAAGAAACCAGCCGTAGAAGCCAACTCCTTGATAAGCCCATTCTTGAGTCCCATCACCGCTCCATAAAGGAGCAGTGACAGAGAGATGATATCTGTGATAGGCATCTGACTCGTAGTGTGCAAAATCAGAGTTTGGCCTTAACCTCAATCTCAGCAAAGGCTTCGAGCATATCGCCCTCTTTCAAATCATTATAGTTCTGCAGAGAGATGCCACACTCAAAGTTGGTAGTAACCTCCTTGACATCGTCCTTGAAGCGTTTCAAAGCGTTGATAGCACCAGTGAATATGACGATACCATCGCGTATGACACGTACCTTGTTCGAACGGCTCACCTTGCC
>CALZJL010000061.1 GCA_945787625.1 uncultured Prevotellaceae bacterium | reverse complement strand
GAGTCGAAGGCAAGGAATACGTAGTCCAGGACGGCGACATCATGCACTTCAGATTCAACGTATGACACACCCACTATGAATATACTAAGCTATATAATTTGGAATCCCGACCCCGTAGCATTCAGTCTCGGGTCGGTCGAAATACGCTGGTATTCACTCTTATGGTGCATCGGACTACTCTCAGTATACCTACTCATGCACCAGCTTTTTCGTCAGCAAAAACTCAGCGAAGAGCAGTTTGAACCAATGTTTATCTACAGTTTCTTAGGTATACTTATAGGGGCACGACTCGGACACTGCCTCTTCTACGAGCCAGCATACTTCCTGCCTCGCCCCATCGAAATGCTGCTCCCCATACGACAAGCCCTCGACGGCAGTTGGCACTTCATAGGCTATCAAGGACTCGCCTCTCACGGAGGCACCATAGGTCTGACCATAGCCCTATGGATCTACTCCAAACGCGTAGGCCTGCGCTTTATCCACGTTCTCGACAACGTAGCCATCGTCACACCCATCTGCGCCTGTGCCATACGTCTTGGCAACCTCATGAATTCAGAGATAATAGGACGCCCCACTGACCTCCCTTTCGCCTTCATCTTCCAGCAAGTCGACATGCTCCCACGCCATCCAGGCCAACTCTACGAAGCCCTATGCTACGCAACATTCTTCGTGATAGGTTGGCTACTGTATCGTCATTCACGCTACAAAGTAGGCACAGGTTTCTACTTCGGGCTCTGCATCTTCCTGATCTTCGCATCAAGGATACTTATAGAGTACACCAAAGAAAATCAAGAAGCCTTCGAGCAAGGCATGCTCCTCAACATGGGTCAGATACTGAGCATACCCTTCGTGATAGCCGGAGCTTATTTCATATACAGAGGTATGAAGCGTATATAAGAAGTATTCCCTTAGTAACCTCTTAGCATTCTCTACAAATCGTAGAGGATACTAAGGGAAACTACACGTTTTAGCGCAGTTTTTGACGTAAAATACGCAAGAAACGATAAATTTTTTTTTCAATAAATGTGATAAATAAAAAGGGCCTCGATTCTCACGAACCAAAGACCCTTCACACCATGACTAATATTTACATTAATCTCTCAAACGTCTTTTCTTTAAAAAACACCTGCCAGGCAGGACATCTTTTTACCCTAAACAAAAAACTTTGAGCGGTGTCTAACCTAAACAAACTTAACCTAATCTAATCTATTTATTAACCTAAACAATCAATCAATCATTTTTCAACTCTGCCGTTGCAGATTTTAGGGTAGGAATTTTGTTTTTTCCTTTTGACACTGCAAAGTTACGCCAAGATTCATAAACAGCAAATACTTTAATCCAAAAATCTTCAAAAAACAATCTCTTTATTGACTTTAATCAAGTGATATTGACTTTAATCAATAAAAATAAGTGTAATATCTACACTTTAGATACAACTTGTCATATATAAAAAAACAAACCAGCCAATAAAAGGAATTACAGAATAATTTTGTAAATTTGTACGCGAATAACAGAATAAAACATACATATTGCACAGGAAATGAGAGATTACAATTTTCGTGAAATAGAGAAAAAGTGGCAGCAGAGGTGGGTTGCCGACAAGACCTACAAGGTAGTAGAAGACGAGAGTCGCAAGAAGTACTACGTGCTCAACATGTTTCCTTACCCCTCAGGAGCAGGACTACATGTAGGTCATCCTCTGGGATATATAGCAAGCGACATTTATGCTCGCTACAAGCGTCAGCAAGGCTACAATGTACTCAACCCCATGGGATATGATGCTTACGGACTCCCCGCCGAACAGCATGCCATCAAGACAGGTCAGCACCCCGAAGTCAGCACATTCCAAAATATAGACCGCTATCGCCAGCAGCTCGACAAGATAGGCTTCTCATTTGATTGGGACAGAGAAGTACGTACCTGTACTCCAGATTACTACAAGTGGACGCAATGGGCTTTCGTCAAGATGTTCGGGTCTTTTTTCTGCAACAAAGAGCAGAAAGCCATGCCGATAGAAGTGCTCATAGAGCATTTTGAGAAAGAAGGTACCGGTGACTGGGACGTAGCCTGCTCAGAGCCAATGACGTTCAGTGCCGATGAGTGGAACTCTTGGGACTCAAAGTGCAAGAGCGAAGTACTGATGAACTATCGTCTCGCCTTCCTTGGCGAAACTATGGTCAACTGGTGTCCACAGCTCGGCACAGTGCTTGCCAACGACGAAGTAGTCAACGGAGTGAGTGAGCGTGGAGGCTACCCCGTAGAGCAAAAGAAAATGCGCCAATGGTGTCTGCGTGTGAGTGCATACAGCCAGCGTCTGCTCGACGGTCTGGACACGATAGAATGGAGTGAGTCCATCAAGGAGACACAACGCAACTGGATTGGACGTAGCGAAGGAGCCGAAGTTCAAATCAGAGTTGACAGCAGCGACGTAGAGTTTACGATTTTCACAACTCGTGCCGACACGATGTTTGGAGTGACATTTTTCGTACTTGCTCCTGAGAGCGATTTAGTCGACGTCGTTACTACAGCAGAGCAGCGAGCAGAAGTAGACGAATACCTGCGCTACGTCAAGAGCCGCACAGAGCGTGAGCGTATGATAGACCATACTGTGACAGGCGTGTTCTCAGGAGCTTATGGCATCAACCCTATCACAGGCGAGAAATGTCCTATCTATATCTCAGAGTACGTCCTGGCAGGCTATGGTACAGGAGCCATCATGGCCGTACCCGCCCACGACAGCCGCGACTATGCTTTTGCCAAGCACTTCAATCTCCCCATTATCCCATTGGTAGAAGGAGCCGACGTGAGCAGCGAGAGCTACGATGCCAAGGAAGGAATCGTGATGAATTCGCCCGTATCGCCAGATAAGTGTATGACTTACGATGGCGAAAGTCTTTGCCTCAACGGACTTTCCGTCAAGGAAGCCATAGCAGAGACGAAGCGTTTCGTCGCAGCCCACAATCTTGGCAGAGTCAAGGTGAACTACCGTCTGCGCGACGCCATCTTCAGCCGCCAGCGTTACTGGGGCGAACCATTCCCCGTATACTACAAAGACGGCGTACCGACGATGATACCCGAGCATTGTCTGCCCATCGAGCTGCCAGAAGTAGAAAGATTCCTGCCCACAGAGAGTGGAGAGCCCCCATTGGGCAACGCACAGATATGGGCATGGGACGAGTCTGGCGAAAAGATTGTCGACAAGACTCTCATCGACGAAGAGACAGTCTTCCCCTTAGAGCTTTGCACCATGCCAGGCTTTGCCGGATCGAGTGCCTACTATCTGAGATACATGGACCCCAAAGACAACGAAGCCTTGGTCAGCGACGCCGCTGCAAGCTATTGGCAGAATGTAGACCTGTACGTAGGCGGCAGCGAACATGCTACGGGACACCTGATATATTCGCGTTTCTGGAACAAGTTCCTCTTTGACCTCGGAGTGAGCAAGTGCGAAGAGCCCTTCCGCAAGCTTGTCAACCAAGGCATGATACAAGGCTGGTCAAGCTTTGTATTCAGGCTGAGAGGTACAGACACCTATGTGAGCTACGACCTTCTTGAGGTGAAGTACGACGATGCAGCCAAAAAGAACCGCTACTACTACAAAGGCTCTGAGGCAGACCCCGTATACACAGACATCAGCACCGTAGGAGCCGGCAAAGTGCTCGAAGTAGAGAAGTTCCGCCAGTGGATGCCAGAGTTCCGAAATGCCCAGTTAGAGCTCAATGCCGAAGGTCAGTACCTTGTATATCAGGCCATAGAAAAGATGTCCAAGTCAAAGTACAATGTAGTCAATCCCGACGACATCTGTGAAAAGTACGGTGCAGACACACTGAGACTCTACGAGATGTTCCTTGGTCCTATCGAGCAAGCCAAGCCATGGGACGTAGCAGGCATAGACGGGTGTCACCGCTTCCTGAAAAAACTATGGCAACTCTACTGGGACAAAGAAGGCAATCTCGCCTTGACCGACTCCGAACCATCGGCTGAAAGCATGAGATCTCTACACAAACTGATAAAGAAAGTCAGCGAAGACATAGAGTCATTCTCATACAACACCTCCATCTCAGCCTTCATGGTAGCCGTCAACGAGCTTAGCTCCCAGCGTTGCCGCGACAAGATTGTTCTCGAGCAGCTCGTCGAGCTCATCGCACCATTTGCACCCCACATCGCCGAAGAACTGTGGCATGCCTTGGGCAATAGTTCTTCGGTATGCGATGCCCCATGGCCAGAGTTTGACGCCAAGTACCTTGTAGAGAGCAGCGTAAAGCTTGGCGTGCAGTTCAATGGCAAAGTACGCTTCGCCATGGATTTTGCAGCCGACGCCACTCCCGACGACATGGTAGCACAAGCCCTTGCAGCCCCCGAAGCCCAGAAGTATCTTGAAGGCAAGCAAGTAGTCAAGACCATAGCCATCCCCAAGCGTATAGTAAACATAGTAGTGAAATGAGACCCAAGAGAATACACAGAGAGGACATCAAGAAGAGGTTGCGCAATCTCCATATCATAGACTTTATCAAGGATATGATATTCATCAACCTCGGCATGTTTGTCTACAGTCTTGGCTGGGCAGTATTTATGCTGCCCAATAGGATAGTCACCGGAGGAGGTGCCGGTGCCGCCGCCATACTGCAATATGCTACAGGATTTCCCATGCAGTATACGCTGCTCATCGTCAACAGTGTCCTGCTCCTGATAGCATGGTGGCAGTTAGGCTCCAAGTTTACACTCAAGACGCTCTATGCCGTCCTCTCTCTGACGTTCTATCTCGATTTCTGCCAGCGCGTTGTAGGTATGGATCCCGAGCTCGCCCGAGGCATACTCGGAGCAAATCAGGAGATAGGTATGTCGTGCATACTTGGTGCCATACTCAACGGAATCGGAATCGGCATGGTCTTCATGAGCGGAGGGTGTACCGGAGGTTGGGATATCATAGCAAGTATCGTCAACAAGTACAAGAATGTCAGCATCGGGCGCGTGCTGCTATACCTTGACCTCGTAGTCATCGGAGGCAGCTATTTCCTCTTCCACAGCTGGCAGACCGTAGTATACGGATATATCACCCTCGTAGTCTATACATTTGCCGTCGACGTGATGATCAACTCCTCCAAGCAAGACATACAGTTTACCATCTATACCAAGGAATACGATGACATCATCACCATCATTCGCGAGAAGACAGGACATACGGCCACCCTCATGTACGGTGAAGGAGGCTATACCCACGAAGCCATGAAAGTAGTCATCACCATCGTACACAAAAGCGAACAAGTCGACATACTACGTCTCGTACGCGATGCCGATCCAGACGCCTTCGTCACGTTCCATCGAGTAGAAGGCGCATTCGGCAAAGGGTTTAATGTAATCAAGGCCTGAATACCTAATATATATATATATATACGCCAGATGAAACACTTTCTTCCGCTTGTCAAGGACTACGTCTACATCGTCATAGGTCTGGTCATCTACGCTGTAGGCTTCACATGTTTCATGCTGCCCTACGAGATAACGAGTGGCGGTGTGAGCGGAATCTCCGGTCTGATATACTACTCTACCGGGTTCAATGCAGCCTTTTCGTATCTCATCATCAATGTGTTTCTGATGCTCATAGCGTGGAAGACCATGGGCTGGCAATACTGTCTGCGCACCCTCTTTGCCACTCTCGTCATCACGTTTCTCATCGACTACGGCCAGACGCTCATTACCGGCGAGTCAGGAGAGATGATGAAGATTATCGGCGAGCAGAAGTTCATGGCCTGCGTATTGGGCGGCTGCCTCGAAGGTCTGGGACTCGGGCTGACATTCCTTGCCGGAGGCAGCACGGGCGGAACCGACATCATAGCGAGTGCCATCAACAAGCACCACAGCATATCGCTCGGTCGCCTGTTGCTCATCATGGACATCGTCATCGTCAGCTGCAACTGGGTGGTAATACACGATATAGAGACCCTCGTAGTGAGCTACAGCACCATGTTTGTCAGCATGAACATGGTAGACTATGTCATCAACGGAGCCCGCCAGAGCGTACAGTTTATGATTATCTCCGACCGCTACGAAGCCATCGCCACACGTATCAGCAACGAGCTCGAGCGAGGCTGCACCGTGATGGAAGCCAACGGGTGGTACAGCAAGCAGCGCAAGCCCGTCCTGCTCGTCATGGCCAAGAAATATGAGCGACGCGACATCTACCGCATCATACACCACGAAGACCCCGATGCCTTCGTCACCATGTCAAACGTAGAAGGAGTCTTTGGCGAAGGTTTTGACAAAATTAAAAAATAAAGACTATGAGACAAGTTATAATGGCCACAAACAACGCACACAAGTTGCGTGAGATAAGACAAATACTTGGTGATGAATTTACAGTAAAGAGCCTTGCCGACATTGGCTGCAACGAAGATATACCCGAGACATCAGATACTATTGAGGGCAACGCCTTGCAGAAAGCCCGTTATGTATCGACACGATACGGAGTAGACTGTTTTGCCGACGACACGGGGCTCATCGTAGACGCCCTCGACGGTGCCCCAGGCGTCTACACCGCACGCTATGGCGAGATGAACGGCTACGGCGACAGTCATGACACCAGTGCCAATATACGCTGTCTCCTCGACAGACTTGAGGGCAAGACTCAGCGCAGCGCACACTTCAAGACCGTCATCGCCCTCATTATTAACGGTGAGGAGCACATCTTTGAGGGTCGTGTAGACGGCAAAATAGTCACCACTTTGCGCGGAACAGACGGTTTTGGCTACGACCCCGTATTTGAAGTAGAGGACACAGGCCTGACTTTTGCAGAAATGGGTGCCGAGCAGAAGAATATGATCAGCCACCGAGCACGCGCCACACGCAAATTGGTTGATTTTTTTAGTTGTTCGGGACTTTAGTTTTTTAGTTGTTTGGTTATTTAGTTGTTTGTACAGTCATCTGGATGGCTGCGCCTTCGTTCCCTACGAAAACCTCAAAACCTTATAACCTTACAAAATAACCTTACAAAATAACCTTACAAAATAACCTCAAAACCTAAAAACCTCATAACCTCATAACCTCAAAAAAAAATTTCATACAATTTTGTTTTGAGATAAAAAAGTTGTAATTTTGGCGTGGAAAAGTATATCTTTTTCTAATATTCTGTATTATAAAAATATATTGACCATGACTAAAATACCCGTGTTGTATGTACGAAGTCTACTTCTTGGAGTAGCTTTTTTCTGTACAAGTACCATCGCGAAAGCCCAAAACGTGGGCAGTATCTACCGCATCGTATCGAATGGCTCTGACAAGGCCGT
>CALZJL010000060.1 GCA_945787625.1 uncultured Prevotellaceae bacterium | reverse complement strand
GTGACCATGTTGGAGACAACTCCGCTAACAGTTCCCTTTGTCATTGTTATTTATCGTTGTTTAGTTTAAATTCGGCAGGGACACGAGCCTCGCCTCGTAGATTATCAATAATACTCTCAAACGTAGCCTTGCCCTGCACCACATCAAGACGCGCCCAACGCTCCTTAATCTTCAGCTTGCAAAAATAAGCGAAAAGCGCCTCAAAATTGAACGGGTCTAAGAACGTGTAATCGTCGAGCCAGAGCCACTTCATACTATCAATCATACGCTCCTTGTCGACAGGGTCAGGCTCATCGACAATCTTCATAAGATCCTTGACATAATCAAACTCATGACTGAGGTCGAAATCACGCGTCTTGTTCTCACGAATCATCTCAGTGACCTCATTGTCACCCTTGATAAAATCCCCCACGCTCCACCCCTGCTGTCGAGCCAACACAGCCGTCAGGATATTATTAATATCAAGATTCAGCTTATACCAGTGGCGCACAAACACATTTCGGCAATTGCATATCACATAGTTATAAAACTGATATATAATCTCATCCTCAGGGAAGTAGCCCTCCACATCCTTATTGTAAGTCCATTGCCGGGCAAACTCGCTCATGAACGCCGGATAACGATGCACGTTGAAGTTTATCTCACGGGCACTTCTCATGAGATCCTCAAACTGCTCGCGCGAATAGTTACCACCCGGCAAGAGCTCCGCATCCGGATTCTTCAGCAGGCGCACCAGATTGCGGCAGTCCTCCTCAAGGAAGAAATACTGCTCCAGAATCCTGGCATCAAGAGACGAAAGCTCCATGCTCGCCTGCTCACGGAATTCCACCACCGAGACCTGCGGCTTCGCATCAGTCAGCGCCAACTCAGGCGCGCCAGCCATCAAACAATAGTAGTTAGCCATCTGATCCTCAATTTAGGTAGGAAAAGCCATCAGAACAACATCTCCGCAAGTTGTGGACGCAAGAACGACTTGAAATAATCCTCAAACTCCTCCTTACCGAAATTTACCCTATAGCTACCATCAGCAGGAGAGACAGTCAACAACGTATTGTGACCATTGACCTTAGCGATAGTCACACCCTTGTCCAGCACAGCCTTAGCCTCCTTGAGGAAATAAGCCTTGAGAGCCTCAGCCTCAGACGAAGCAATGACGACAGGTTCGTTTTCGACCCACTTCGAAGCCAGAGCGACCGTAAACTTACAGAGGAAGTCCCTGTCCGACATCAGCTTGTCAACCGCGCTGCTCACCACCGTACCGCAGATGACATTCGCCACCTCGCCCTTGAGCGCACTCAGAGCCTGGGCCGTATACATCTTGAGCTCATTCTTAGTATTAGCCTCCATCTCGGCAACGTTCTTGCGGCCAATACCCTCAATCTCATGAGCCTTCTGCTGAGCCTCAGCCACGATTTGCGCAGCCCTCTGCTGAGCCTCCTCTATGATACGGGCAGCCTCCGCCTGACCCCTCTCGTAACCCTCACGAAAAACCTTGTCCGTGAGTTGCTGAATCTTTTCCATATATCGAAGTTTAGTGTTTTTGCATAATTTCTCCGCACAAAATTACTAAAATAATGCCTAAACGACAACTAATAGTACGGATAAATAGTGCTATTTGTTCAAAAAAAACATTAAATTTGCACAACCAAACACACGACAGACCCGATGGAAATAATCAGAAGCGTCACCACCCCCACAATACAAAAGCCCCCCCGCATGCAATGGATAGACGCCATGCGAGGCTTCACCATGCTCATGGTCGTAGCCTACCACGTCAGCCTCATCAGCTTTGGCGAGACCCCCAAGACCTCAGCAGCCATGTCACTCCTCGTCCTCTTCAGGATGCCCCTCTTCTTCTTCGTCAGCGGCTTCGTCGCCTACAAAGCCACATTCAGCTGGAGCATAAGCGACACCGCTCATCTCCTCTGGAAAAAGATACAGATACAGATTGTCCCCACCGCCGTATTCCTCTGCGCCTACCTCGTCATACGCCGCAACGACTTCACGGCGAGCCTCACCGAAGCCATACAAAGCCCATACAAATTTGGATACTGGTTTACCCTCACCCTACTCTACATGTTCGTCTGCTACTACATCATCTCGATGCTAATCAGAAAGATGCCCCACCAGAACCTCATCTGGACAGCGATATGGATAGCAAGCATAGGCCTCTACGCCACAGCCTACATGCCCCGATACTTCACCTACCCCCAAGCCACATTCATGAAGACCACCAGCCTCATACAACTCATCATATACTTCCACTTCTTCCTCGCAGGCAACCTCGCACACCGCTACTGGCGAAGACTGCAGCAACTCTTCGACAGCAAATGGTTTTTCCCCCTGCTATGCCTCATAGCCTTTGCAAGCTGCGCCGACATCCTACGCTGGCACACCATGCGCATGATGTGGACCAACCTCCCCCGCACCCTCGCCATGTACACAACCATGACCATCGTACTTATGTTTTTCCGCCACTACGAGCAGTCCTTTACCAAACAGACCCACCTCGGACGCACACTCCAATACATAGGCACACGCACCCTCGACGTCTACCTCCTCCACTACATATTCCTCCCCGTCATGCCCTTCATGGGCGAATGGTTCAACCACAACCGCCCCAACTTCGTCCTAAGCATCGTCAGCTCCGTCAGCATAGCAGCAGCAGTGATATTCTTCTGTCTCGTGACGAGCAACCTGCTCCGCATCAGTCCCCTTTACAGCGAGCACCTCTTCGGTCGCAGAGAGCCAAGTTCGCCTCCTCAACCAGAGCAGCAATCCTCCCAGCCTCAGCCTTGAAAGCCCTATACAGCCGAGGGCCATTGCGCCTCATCTGCTCCTGCGTAAACGCGCCATTCCACAGACGCATACCCCCAGCCGACAGACTTTTGAATCCAGCCGAATACGACCCCACCTGCAATCCCATGAGCCACGCACGCAAGCAAATCTCATAATCATCATACTGAAACGGAGCATACTCAAACGGGATATCATGCAAAAACTCAGCAAATAACCCCCTGTTGACAAACATCGGCGCACGATTGACCGCCTCCACAAATCTGAAACACCCATCACCACTCACAATCTCGCCAGCCGTAGCACGCTGCACCATCTCAAGCGGCAAAGACAGATTCTCCTCAAGCGAATGGCAAACCCCATCACCATCGTGAAACCTCACCCTAAAGCCATCCTGCCCCCCGAGCACCACCATACGCGGAAACTCACGCATCAGCCTCAGTCCCTCAGCCAGCCAATCAAGGTTATCAAAGTCATCATCATCCTGCAACAACACCACCACAGGAGCCTGCGCAAAGCGAATACACTTGTTGTACATCACATTCTCATACAAGTCATTAGCCCGCACCAAGAACTCATTGCCACGCGTCAGACCGCGAGCCAGACGCACCGTATGCTCCACATCAGACCCATCGTCCACCACGACAATCTCAATCGAAGGCCAGCGTCGCAACTTCTCCACCACATGCATCACCTGCAGCGACTTATTGTGACTCTCGATGACCACACTCACCTCAGGCGCATTGACATACCCACGCGCACACCACGCAGCATAGCTCTTGCCCGACACCCTACGCCCACGCCCCACACGCTTCAGGAGCGCAAGCCTAATCTTATCCAAAGAAAGAAGCAAATCCATCACTATCTAAAATTTCAATTTCACAAAAGCCAGGCACTCCCTCAGGATCTTTGCCCCACACACCCACATCAGCCCCAAGTAGAGCACCGCCGCAAGCAGCACACGGCACACAAACAACACATACACATTCCCCACCCCCAGCGTAGCAAAATAAGCACCCAGCACCGCCGCCCCACTAATCACGACAAAAGGCACGATATCACGCAAAGACTGCACCAATCCAAAGCCAATCTCACGCCACACGAACCAGTTCCACACCCCCACCCACACAATCACGATCGCCACATAAGCATACACCATCATCACAATACCGCCCCCCATAAACTCGATCAGCAGAATAGCCGCCAAAATGGCCACCCCCTGAGCAATCGTATTCCACATAAAAACATCCGACCTCCCACGCGAGATCACCACATTATAGTAAAGCGTCGACACAGGCAAGAAAGCCCCACCCACACACAACACACGCAGCAACTCAGCCGAAGGCAACCACTTGTCCGTAATCAGAATCACGATAAACTCAGGCGCCACCATCGCCAGTCCGAACATCAGAGGGAAACACACGAAACACGTAAACCTCAGCATCTTCGAAAACACCCTACGCAGCCTCACCACATCGTCCCCCACCGCCACAAAAGCAGGCTGGGCCACCCCCTGAACCATACCATTGATAGTCGAAGCCCCCATAGTATTCCACTTGTTAGCCTGATTATAAAGCCCCACCTCAGACTTAGAGTAAAACCTACCCAGCACCACCGAAAAGACATTATTATTCACCTGCGAGAAAATACTCGTCACCAGCATACGGCTCGAAAACCCAAACATCTCCCTCACCGGCTCCAACGACACGACCCTCGAAGGCCTCCACCCCGACAGCACCCAGCTCAGCACACTCACCAAAGCCGTATAGCAGATAGACTGAGTCGCCAGCCCCCAATACGCCATGCCACACCAAGCCATACCAACCCCCACCGAGCCCGACACAGCCAGCGACACCACCGACACCACCGCCAGCTCCCTCTGTCTCATCTGCTTGAAAAGCATAGCCCTCGGCACAATCGAAAACGCCGCCGCCACAAAACCCAACGAATAATAACGAAACAGCGACGTCAGCAAAGGCTCATCATAAAACCCCGCCAGCAAAGGAGCACAAGCGAAAAACAACACATACAGACACCCACTCACCCCCACGTTAAACCAAAACACCGCATTATAATCACGATGCGAAGGCTCGCGACGATTCGTCAACGCCGAGATAAACCCACTATCCTGCAACGACGACGCAATACACGTAAAAATCGTCATCATGCCAATCAGCCCATAGTCGTCCTGCGACAACCTGCGAGCCAGCACAATGCCAAACACAGCATTGAGCACCTGCATCAAACCATTGCTCATCAGCCCCCAAAAAAAGCCCTTAGCCGTCTTGTCCTTCAGAGATTCCGCCACGTCTTAGCAATACGTTTACCCACAGCCCTCAGAATAAATCCGAAATTGCCATGTCTCAAGTTAAGCCACAACTCCTCCAGCGAATACTCCACCTTACGCCACGGATTGTTCCACCCATTACGCAAATACCACCTCTGCTGATAGCCCGGCGACTCCGCCACCACATCAGGGTGCACCAACGGGAAATCCAACTCATGCCTCCCCATCACAAACTGCGCCCTAAGCCTCCCCGGCATCAAGTCAAGACACGTAGCATAATGCGCCCCACCCTCCAAGCCAATATTGTTAATCATATTCACACGAGGAAAAACAGCAAGCCCATCATGCAGCATCATATAAGCCCAGAAAATCGTCTCATAATACTCCTTACCCGTCCCCGCATGTTCACGGCACAACCGCAACATCTCCCCCCTCTGCCTGTAGCTCTTAGCCTTCTCACACAACACCCTCCACACCCCCTCGTCCCTCACAAAGCCATACTCCCCGTCCCAAGCATTCACCACCCTCGCCCACGAAGCCCAGCCCCATATCGAAAACGCACGCGAGAAGAAATACGAATCACCCCCACACTCCGTAAACTCATCAGTATTAAAGCCAGCAATCATCGTCACCCTCTCATCATGCTCATACCTGTCGAGCATCTCCTTGCAAAAAGAGAAAAACGACAAACTCGGCACATCATCGTCCTCCAGCACCACACACTTGTCCGTCATCGAGAAAGCCCACCTCTGCGAGATAAACTCCGAAGGGTCACAACCGAAATTACGCGACTGATAAAAGCGATGCACCTCACAATCCCAATCAATATTAGCATCGTCAACCAACTCCCTGCACGCCCTGATGCCAGCCATATCACCCTCACCCCTCGGCCCGTCCTGATACAAAAACAGCCTCGCCGGCCGCGCCCTGCGCACCTGCTCCCACACCTTAGCAAAGTGGTCAGCCCTCGCATGAAACAGCAAGAGCACACTCACGTCAACACCGTACGATACCATAACAGCCGCAAAAATATAAAAAAAAAAGCACAAACACACCAATATCCGCCAAAAAAGCGTAACTTTGGGACGAATAACCCCATCATACACCCCGACACCATGCCCACAGCAATCCTACTGGCAGGCGGCAGCGGAAGCCGCTTCGGAGCCGACAAGCCCAAACAATTTCTCGACATGCACGGCATGCCCATCATCGAGCACACCATACGCGCCTTCCACAGCCACCCCCACATCGACAAGATCATCATCATCACCCGCGCCGACTACATCGACCACGTGCGCCACATCGCCGCCCCCTACCCCAAAGTCACCCACATACTCCCCGGCGGTCGCGAACGATACCACAGCACCCTCGCTGCCCTCAGCGTCTGCACCGACAGCGACGAGCTCCTCCTCATACACGACGCCGTGCGCCCCTACGTCAGCCACACCATCATCGACCGCTGCCTCGCCGCCCTCACCACCTACGACGCCGTCGGCACAGCCATACCCACCACCGACACCATCGTACGCGTCGATGCCCAAGACATCATCACCCAGACCCTTCCTCGCCACGAGCTACGCAACATGCAGACCCCCCAAGGCTTCCGTCAGCGAGCACTCCGCCACGCCTTCGACCTCGGACTCCAAGACCCCCACTTCCAGCCCACCGACGACTGCAGCGTAGTCATGCGCTACACCCCCACCACCCCCATCAAAATCATACAAGGCGAAGCCACAAACATAAAAATCACATATCCAAGCGACATAAGACAATGAACATAGCACTACTTACAGCCGGCGGCACAGGCAACCGCATGGGGCAAGACATCCCCAAACAATTCATGTGTATCGACAACAAGCCCGTCATCATCTACACCATGCAAGCCTTCCAATACAGCAGCGACATCGACGCCATCGCTGTCGTCTGCCTCCCAGGCTGGGAAGTCATACTCCAAGCCTACGCCAACCAATACAACATCACCAAGCTCAAATGGATCTTCGCCGGAGGCAACAGCAATCAGGAATCCATACACAACGGCCTCATCGGCCTCAGCCAAGCAGGCTGTCAACCCCAAGACATCGTCCTCGTCCACGACGGCGTGCGCCCCCTTGTCTCCGCCCAAATCATCGCCGACAACATCGCCACCTGCCGGCAATACGGCTATGCCGTCACAGGCCTCACCTGCAAAGAAGCCATCATGGAACTACGCGGAGACACCATACACACCATCG
>CALZJL010000059.1 GCA_945787625.1 uncultured Prevotellaceae bacterium | reverse complement strand
TTATTCGTAACTTTGACCTCAAATTATGAGAAAAATTGCAATCATAGGCAGAGGTAGAGTGGCTTCGCATCTTGGGAAGGCGCTGTCGGGTGCGGGGCATTCGGTGGTGATGTGTGGCGGCAGGGTGAGGGTTTGCGCTGTGCCTCGTGATGTTGATTTGGTCGTGCTGGCGGTTAAGGACGATTGTATCGGGGAGGTGTCTGCGGGTCTGGCTGAGGAGGTTCCTGAGGGGGTCATGGTGGTGCATACTGCTGGGTCGGTGAGCATGGAGGCTTTGGGTCGGAGGAGGTGTGGGGTGTTTTACCCTATGCAGACTTTCTCGTTGGAGAGGGAGGTGGATTTCTCTAAGGTGCCGGTCTTTCTGGAGGCTTCGGACGATGGGGGGCTGGCTTTGCTTGATGAGGTGGCGGGGAGTATCTCTCGTGTGGTGTATCACCTCGATGGGGAGAGGCGTAGGTATTTGCATCTGGCTGCGGTGTTTTGCTGCAATTTTGTCAATCACATGTATGCTTTGTCTGAGGAGCTTCTGGTGGGCCAGGGGATTCCTTTTGATGTGATGCTTGCTCTTATTGATGAGACGGCGGCTAAGGTGCATGAGCTTTCGCCGCGTGTGGCGCAGACGGGACCGGCTGTGAGGTGGGACGTGTCGGTGATGGACGGGCATGTCGGTATGCTGTCTGATGAGTGTATGCGGACGATTTATAGGATTTTGAGCAGGAGTATCCATGATAAACTATGATTTGGACAAGATTCGCTTGATGGCGTTTGATGTGGACGGGGTGTTGAGCTTGACGACGACGCCGCTTGCGTCGGATGGCGACCCTGTGCGTACGGCTAATACTAAGGATGGGTATGCTTTGCATTTTGCTGCGAAGATTGGGTTTGACTTGGCTATCATCTCGGGGGGGTGTAGCGAGCGTGTGGCTGCGCGTTATCGTAAGCTTGGGGTGGGCGAGGTGTATATGCAATGTGGGTGTAAGATGGAGGTGTATGAGATGTTGCTCGACCGCTATGGGCTGGGCGATGAGAATGTGTTGTATATGGGTGATGATATTCCTGATTTGGATATCATGAGGCGTTGCGGACTGCCGTGTGCTCCTGCTGATGCTGTGCCTGAGGTGAGGGAGGCGGCTGTGTATGTAAGCCACTTGAGGGGTGGGGAGGGGTGTTGTCGTGATGTGGTGGAGCAGGTGTTGCGTGCTCAGGGTAAATGGTGTTTGGATACGATATGGTAAGGGATTGGAAAATTGTTCTTGCGAGCCTCAGCCCGAGGCGTAGGGAGTTGCTCTCTGGGCTTGATCTGTCTTTTGAGGTGAGGGTGGCGGATGGGATTGATGAGTCTTATCCTGAGGGGCTGTCGATGACTGAGATTCCGGAGTTTATCTCGCGCAGGAAGTCTGAGGCTTATGTCTTGGCTGACGATGAGTTGCTTATCACGGCTGATACGATTGTGTGGCTTGATGGGGTGGTGCTGGGAAAGCCGGCTGATGTGGCTGAGGCGAAGCGTATGCTGTCGATGCTGTCGGGGCGTACGCATCATGTGGTGACGGGGGTGACGTTGCGTTGCTTGGGGCGTAGTCATACGTTTTCGTCGGTGACGGAGGTGACGTTTGATGCTTTGTCGGCGGAGCAGATTGATTACTATGTGGAGCGTTACCGTCCGTTGGACAAGGCTGGGGCGTATGGTATTCAGGAGTGGATTGGATATACTGCTGTGACGCAGATCAGGGGGTCTTATTTTAATGTGATGGGGCTGCCTGTGCAGAGGTTGTCTGTGGAATTGAGAAATTTTGTGAAAACTTTATAATCTTGTATGGATATGATTAGGAATGTGATATTGGGGCTTGTCGCTCTTGTGTGTGGGCTGGCTTTTGGGGGGTGTAGTGATGTGGACTATACGGTGGAGAATCCGACGTTTAAGGGTTTTGACTATCAGGTGCGCAAGAGGGGGGAGGGTTCTGCTACGGTGCGTGGGGAGATTTTGCCTGGCGATTCGGTGAGGGTGTATTGTGTGCGCAACTCGCCTGGGCGTCTTTGTGGTCTGATGCATGGGTATGTGTTGTTGCGTAGCACGTTTGTGTATGCTGATGCTCCGGCGGTGACGACGGAGATGGTGAAGCAGGTGTGGGACGATGGTGGTGAGAATTGCTTTGCTGAGTTTGCGATTCCTTTTAGCGATGAGGGGAAGGTGTTGACGCGTGTGGAGTATAGGGTGGCTGCGACTTTGGGGTTTCAGACGTTTGGGGGTGTCAAGTCGGATCTTGACCCGCAGCAGTCTGTCAATGTGCCTCCTTATTTTGGTACGTTTGTCTTGCTTGACTTGACGGTGTCGAGTGGGGGAAGGATTTCTACTGTGCCTAAGGGGCGTTTGTCTGAGTCTGAGATGGATTATAATCCTGACGGCTCGCTCAAGACTGATGAGAATGGAAATGTGGTGATTATTACTAAACCGCTGGATAATTCACTTCTTACGTTAATTTACAGGAAAGAACTATGAAGACGATTCGTGAGATTTTTCGTATTGGTATTGGACCGAGTAGCTCGCATACTATGGGACCTCGTAAGGCTGCTGAGCTGTATCTGCAGCGGCATCCTGATGCTAAGGGGTTTAGGGTGACGCTTTATGGTTCGCTGTCGGCTACGGGCAAGGGGCACATGACTGATCGTGCTATCCTTGATGTGTTGGGCGATGGGGCGACTGAGATGATCTGGAGCAAGGAGTTTCTGCCTTTCCACCCTAATGGGATGAGGTTTGAGGCTATGGAGGGGGCTGATGGTGTGTATTCGGACGAGTGGTTTGTGTATAGCATAGGGGGCGGGGCTCTTGCTGAGGAGGGGCAGAATAGTATCGAGCTGCCGGAGGTCTATGAGATGAACTCGATGACTGAGATTTTGCAGTATTGCGAGTGGTCGGGCAAGAACTACTGGGAGTATGTGGAGGAGTGTGAGGGGCAGGGGATATGGGACTTCCTCAGGATTGTGTGGCAGACGATGCGTGATGCTGTGGAGCGTGGGCTCGATGCGGAGGGGGTGTTGCCTGGACCTTTGAATCTGAGGCGCAAGGCGTATCAGTATCATGTGAAGGCTACGGGGTTTAAGGATAATCTGCGTACTCGTGGTCTGGTCTTTGCTTATGCTCTGGCGGTGAGCGAGGAGAATGCTTCGGGGGGCAAGATTGTGACGGCTCCGACGTGTGGCTCGTGTGGGGTGGTGCCTGCTGTCCTTTATCATCTCTGGAAGAGTCGTGACTTTAGCGAGAATCGTATTTTGCGTGCGTTGGCTACGGCGGCTCTCTTTGGTAATGTGGTCAAGACGAATGCTTCGATCTCGGGGGCTGAGGTGGGCTGCCAGGGGGAGGTCGGTGTGGCGTGTGCTATGGCGAGTGCGGCTGCAAATCAGTTGTTTGGGGGGAGCCCGGCGCAGATTGAGTATGCGGCGGAGATGGGACTGGAACATCATTTGGGCATGACGTGCGACCCGGTGTGTGGACTGGTGCAGATTCCTTGTATCGAGCGTAATGCTTATGCGGCTACGCGTGCTCTGGACGCTAATATTTATTCGACGTTTACGGATGGGGTGCATCGTGTGAGCTTTGATAAGGTTGTGGAGGTGATGAAGCAGACGGGGCATGACTTGCCGAGTCTCTACAAGGAGACGAGTGAGGGGGGATTGGCTAAGGATTATACGCAGATGAGGTTTTAATTGGATTTATTCAACTTTTATAATATGACTAAGATAAAGACTAAGCCGAAGAACGGCGCTGTGGAGAGTATTCTCGACTTGAATGCTAACAATATTTGGAATTTAGAGCCGAATATGATCAAGACTTTATGGGAGAGTGAGGGGGATACTGAGAGTTTCTTGCTGTGTGAGGATAAGTTGCTCAATGTGATTAGACTGGCGTATGACGTGGTTCACTATAATCCTAAGAATCCGCGTGAGCAGGCTATCTATGAGAATGGGGAGTGGGCTACGTTCTTGCATTGTAATGTGTCGAAGGGTTGGGTGGCTATTCGCAAGCGTTATATAACTAAGCTTAGCGATTTGAGCTATGAGAATGTCAGCCATATCTCTGAGGCTACTTTGCTCGAACTGATCGATCGTAATTTCGGCGGGGGCTGGGATAGTATCTCGCTGGCTGTGCGTGATATCATTCTCACTTGTTTTGATGTAAGTACGACGACTCTTCCTGCTTCTCGTCTTCACATGACGGGGGGGACGCTGGACAAGAAGGTGGCTCAGGGTTTTCTGGTTTTGGAGATTCCTAAGGGGACGTGGATTGAGGCTATCTTCGTCAAGAAGAAGGAGCCTGTGACTAAGATTCGCGTGAATGATGACAGGTATGATGAGGAGGGTAATATGCGCAAGAGCCCTATGAGGGCTTTTGATGAGGATTCGGAGGGTGAGCTGGATGAGGATTTTGATGATGAGAACTTGCCTGATGAGAATATCGATGATGATGATGATGATGTGAGTATCTCTGACGAGCAGATGGACGATACTTTCTATAGCAGCTACTCGGAGGAGGCTAATATCGAGGACGATGAGGAACTGGAGGGTTTGTCGCTCGATGGCGAGGATTAACCGAGATATATTTGTTCTTCTGTCGTTGGCTTGTGCTCTCGTGCTGGTGTCTTCCTGTTCGAGCAGGAGGTGTCTTGGCGAGGGGGAGTACTTGCTGGATCGTGTGGTGCTGAGATGCGATAGCCCTCAGGTGGGGGCTTCGAGTCTCGGTGCTTTGGTGCGCCAGCAGCCTAATACGAGGCTGGCTTCGGTTTCGAAGGTGCAGCTGGGCATCTACTTGCTTGCCAGCCCGGGGCGTAACAGGTGGATTGACAAAACCTTGCGCCGTATGGGTGAGGCTCCTGTGGTCTATGATTCGCTCTTGACGTTGCAGTCTTGCCGTAAGTTGCAGGCTGTGGTGCGCTCTAAGGGGTATCTGCGTTCGACGGTGGATTTTACTACGGTTAAGAAAGGGCATAAGATCTCGGTGACGTATCGGATTAATGCGGGGCGCAGGTATTATGTGGATAGCGTACAGACGCTTTGTCTGGATTCGGCTGTTGCAAAGGAGGTGGAGGCTGTAAAGGGGGAGAGTCTGATGAGGGTGGGTATGCCTTATGATCTTAACGTGCTTTCGGCTGAGCGTTCGCGTATTGCGAGGAGTCTGGCTAACAGGGGGTTCTATAAGTTTACTAAGGAGGATATCTCTTTTGATGTGGATACGTTCTGTGGCCCGGATTCTATCAGGGTGATGATGGTTGTCAATAAGTATGTTGATCCTGAGACGAGGAGGGTTAGTCCGCATTTGCGCTACAGGTGGGGGAATATCGGTTTTTCTGTAGATACGATTGGGGGGCGTCCTGTCAGGATACGGCCTAAGGTGTTGTATTCGTCGTTGTCGATTCGTCCGGGTGAATATTATTCTGAGACGAATGTGCAGGATACGTATTCGCGTCTTAATCGTCTGCCTGTGGTTGCGAGTTCGAATGTCAATATTTATGAGAATGTGGCTGATAGTTCTTTGCTTGATGCTGATATTCGTATCACGCCTACTAAGTTGAATAGTGTCTCGTTTGGGCTGGATGGTACTAATACTGCTGGGGATTTTGGCGTGGCTGGCGAGGCTACTTATCAGATGCGTAATCTCTTTAGGGGGGGTGAGCTCTTGTCGCTGAGATTTCGTGCGGCGTTTGAGGCTATTCGTGGTCTGAGTGGGTATAAGGATCAGAATTTTTTTGAGTATAATATCAACGTTGGGCTGAAATTTCCTGATATTAAGTTTCCGTTTCTGTCGCGTAGGTTCAGGTATTTGTCGTGTGGGACGAGTGAGCTCAATGTTTCATATGACAGTCAGGATCGTCCGGAGTTTCATCGGCGTGTCTTGACTGCGGGGTGGAAGTATCGCTGGTCTGGCTCGGGTACTCATCATCAGCATCGTATTGATGCTCTTGATGTCAATTATGTTTTTATGCCTTGGATTAGTGATACGTTTCGCGATAAGTATATCAACAATCCGGAGAGTCGTAATGCTATCATCGCGTATAACTACCAGAATCTGTTTATCGTCAGATGGGGCTATCAGTATGAGTTCTCGAGCATTGGCAATATGTCGCCTATGGGTATTTATGGTAAGGATGCTTACACGATAAGGGCTGGTGTGGAGACTGCGGGCAATGTGCTTGCTGCTATCACGTCGGGCTCTACGAGACATGTTGACGATATGGGGCAGCATACGCTCTTTGGTATTGCGTTTGCTCAGTATGCTAAGGCTGATTTTGATTTCAGCAGAAGCTTTAGGTTCAGGCGTGGCACGAGTCTGGCGGTGCATGTTGGTATGGGGGTGGCGGTTCCTTATGGCAATAGTAGTATTTTGCCTTATGAGAAGCGGTATTATAGTGGTGGTGCCAATAGTGTGCGTGGGTGGAGTGTGAGGAGTCTTGGCCCGGGCTCTTTCAGGGGGTCTAATGGGCAGGTGGATTTTATCAATCAGACTGGCGATGTAAAGCTTGACTTGAATGTGGAGTGCCGCTTCAAGATTTTCTGGAAGATTGATGGGGCTGCTTATATTGATGCTGGCAATATCTGGACTTTGCGTGACTATAAGGATCAGCCTGGCGGGCAGTTTTCGTGGTCAAGGTGTTGGGAGCAGATTGCGGTGTCGTATGGACTTGGCCTTAGGCTTAATTTCGATTATTTCCTGTTGAGGTTTGATACGGGTATGAAGGCGATTGATCCTGCGTATACTGACAGTCGTGGACACTATCCGTTTATTCATCCGAAGATGTCGCGTGACTTTTCTTTTCACTTTGCTGTTGGACTACCTTTCTGAAGGTTTCTATGCGTGTGGCTTTGGCTGGGTCTGCCATGGTTTCTGCTGATGTGTATAGTCCGATGCCTTTCAACTGGCTCTTGGCGAGGGTGCGATGGTTGGCGTTGATGAGGGAGTCTGCCCATGGCTGGGGTAGTATGGCTGCGTCGATCAGTCCGTCGGACAACATCTTGTGACGGACGCGGAGTGAGTTGATTTGGGCTCGGTATACGTCTTCGTTTGTGAAGCTTTCCTTGTCGCTTGCTTTGGCTGAGGCTGAATCGAGGAGCGTTGTGAGCCATGTGTCGGCCATGCACCAGCGTGGCACGCCTACCATGCTTTCTTTGAGTCTCGGTATCTTGCTGATTTTTTTGTCGGCATTGGTTATGAGCATGATGTTGTGGGGTAGGGGTATGAGCATTTTCATTCCCTGACGTATGCTGTCGGGGATGTGCTTTGCTGTGGCGATGCGTACTGAGTCGGCGAGAAAGATGTCTGCGCTTCGTCTCAGTATGGCTGTGTCGATGTCTGTCAGGGCGTCGTAGTGGACGAATTTTATGTCAAAACTGAGTGTGTCGCACCAATGGTGGTTGGCGAATCCTTGTTCTATTGCTGCGCATTCGCTGGTCGGTAGTATGGCGATGCGTAGGGGTATGGTGTCTGTCTTTGCTGTGTGGGTGT
>CALZJL010000058.1 GCA_945787625.1 uncultured Prevotellaceae bacterium | reverse complement strand
TTTTTGGAAATTGTTAAATATTGGTATAGATAAATAATATTTCTGATAAAATTTTGATATTCTGATAATCATTTTTATCTTTGTAGCATACAAACGACTAAACAACCAAAAATGCCCAACACTCTCCTTTGGATAGATGACGAGATAGACTTGCTGAAGTCTCATATACTCTTTCTCAACAAGAAGGGGTATGCGGTGGATACTGCTACGAATGGATACGATGCTCTGGAGATGTGCCAGACTGCCAACTATGACCTTGTCTTGCTCGATGAGAATATGCCTGGGCTCTCGGGGCTGGAGACTTTGGATAGGATTAAGGAGATTTCGCCTGCGACGCCCGTGGTGATGGTGACCAAGAGCGAGGAGGAGGATATCATGAATCAGGCTATCGGTGCTAAGATTGCTGACTATCTGATAAAGCCTGTCAATCCGACTCAGATACTGCTCTCGCTCAAGAAGAATATCCATCATCGCGAGATAATATCTGAGACGACTCAGACGGCTTATCAGCAGAATTTCGGTCGTCTCAGCATGATGATAAGCGAGGCGCGGAGCATGGGGGAATGGGTCGATGTCTACCGTATGCTCGTGCGCTGGGAGCTGGAGCTCGAGGACTCGGCCAACGAGGTCAGGGAGATGCTGCAGATGCAAAAGAAGGAGGCAGACCTCGAGTTTGCAAAGTTCGTCAGCCGCAACTATATGGACTGGGCGGGGGCGTTGGTAAACCATTCTGACGATGGGGGGCGTCCGCTCATGAGCCCAGACATCTTCAAGAGGGCTGTGTTTCCTGCCCTTTCCAATGGGGAGAGGGTGTTTCTCATCGTGATGGACAACTTCCGTTGGGATCAGTGGAAGATGCTGATGCCTGAGCTGACGGGTATGTTCAACGTCGAGGAGGATATGTATTGCAGTATTTTGCCTACGGCTACGCAGTATGCTCGCAACGCCATCTTCAGTGGTCTCATGCCTAACGAGATTGAGCGTATGTTTCCCGACTTGTGGGTCGACGAGGATAGCGAGGAGGGTAAGAACCTCAACGAGTCGCCTCTCATCGAGACTCAGATGAAGCGTTTCCGTCGTAGGGAGTCATTCTCGTATCACAAGGTGAACGATTCGCAAGGGGCGGAAAGGCTGCTTCAGCAGATGAGCAACCTGCAGCATTTCGACCTCAATGTCATTGTGCTCAACTTTGTGGATATGCTCTCGCATGCGCGTACGGAGAGCCGCATGGTGCGTGAGCTGGCAAACAATGAGGCAGCCTATCGCAGCATAACTCTGAGTTGGTTCAGACACTCGTCGGTGAAGGATCTGTTTCGGGCTATATCGATGCTGCCTTGCCGCGTGATTCTAACTACTGACCATGGCAGCATTCGCTCTGTCGACCCTGTCAAGGTGATTGGCGACAGAAACACTAATACTAACTTGCGCTACAAACTGGGTAGGAATCTCTCTTACAATGCTAAGGAGGTGTTTGCCATCACCAATCCCAAACTGGCAGGACTGCCTGCGCCTAATATCTCTACATCATACATTTTCGCGCGCGAGCAGGGCTTCTTTGCTTATCCCAACAACTACAACTACTATGTGCAGTATTTCCGCGACACGTTTCAGCACGGCGGCGTGTCGATGGAGGAGATGCTCATACCTCTCATCACGCTGACGCCCAAGCGGTAGGTCTCACTCTATGAGTACGGATCGCGTGCCGTCGTCCTGCTCTGTGATGCTCACGCTGACGGTGTCTGAGGGCAGGAGCGGCTCTATGAGCTGCGGCCATTCGATGAAGCATAGGCTGCCGCTGTTGAGGTAGTCTTCAAGACCGATGTCAAAGGCTTCCTCGATGCGCTTGAGGCGGTATAGGTCGAAATGGTATATGGGGTTGCCGTCTCCTGAAATGTACTCGTTGACTATGGCAAAGGTGGGGCTGGCTACGGCATCTGTCACGCCAAGTTGTTCGCAAATGGCCTTGATGAAGGTGGTCTTGCCTGCGCCCATCTCTCCGTAAAAGGCAAATACTTGGTGGCCGTCTATGTGAGCAACGAACTGGCGTGCTGCCTCGTGGAGACTATCGATTGTCGGGATTGGTATTTGCATTGTTGATGATAGAGAGAATTATGTACCACATTATGATTCCGGCGAAACAGCTTTCTGCGAGTAGCAGACATGGCACGCAGCCTATGATGAAGATATACTTGACCTTGTTGTCGGTCCACGACAGGTTCTTAAACTTCAGGGCAAAGAGTGGAATCTCTGCTACGAGGAGCATGCAGAACAGGAGCATGAACAGCAGCAGGAAGAGAGCATTGAACTTGGGGCTCACGAGGAATGCGTGCTGCCCGACGATGAGACTGCCCCAGAACAGGGCGTTGGCTGGCGTAGGCAGTCCGATGAAGCTGCTCGTCTGGCGAGTGTCGAGGTTGAATTTTGCCAGACGTAGGGCTGAGAATGCAGCCATGAGAAAGGCAGAGTAGGGGAGTATGCTGCGTATGGGCTCCATGTAGTCGGGGTACTGTACTTCCTGAAACAGGGTGAATACCAGGGCTGAGGGGGCGACTCCGAAAGTCACTACGTCTGCGAGCGAATCGAGTTCTTTGCCTATCGGCGATGACACTCCTATCAGCCGGGCTACCATTCCGTCGAAGAAGTCGAATACTGCGCCGAGTATGATAAACCCTACTGCAATGGCGTAGAATGACATCTTCATCCTAAACGACAGGGTGTTGTCGAGCAGATAGAATGACGCTTGGAAAGCGTAGAACGTGGCTATGCAGCCGCAGATTAGGTTGCAGCAAGTAATGGCGTTGGGGATATGTCTCTTGATCATTGCTTTTCTTCCTCTGATTGCTTACAAATGGCCTATGACTGTTTCGTTGCCTGTAGTCTTTTGTCCTACCTGGACGTCTATCTTGGTGCTGAGCGGTAGGTACAGGTCTACACGCGAGCCGAACTTGATGAAGCCCATGTGCTCGTCGATGCAGCATTGGTCTCCCTCTTGCAGGTAGGTCACGATGCGCCGAGCCATGGCTCCGGCCACTTGGCGTACCAGTACGTCCTGACCATCGGGGGTGGTGATGACTACCGTAGAACGCTCGTTCTCGATGCTGGCCTTGGGCAACCATGCTGCCTGAAAGCGTCCGTCATTGTGTCGTGCCATCTTGACTGTGCCCTCCACGGGCACCCAGTTGGCGTGGACATTGAACAGGCTCATGAAGATGCTGACCATCATACGGCGGTCGTGGAAGTATTCGTTCTCTTCGACTTCCTCCACCACTACGATTTTGCCATCAGCGGGTGCTACGACGACATTCGGCGAATCCTCGGCTTCGAAACGTCGTATGGGGCAGCGGAAGAAATTGACGAGCACCAGATACAGGGCAGAGGTTATGCCTACGGTGACGATGGTGACTGACGAATGCGTGGGATATGTGACGCTAAATACAAGTGCGTTAAACAATGCTACCACAAGAAATCCCAACACAAGGGTGTCAGCACCCTCGCGATGCAGACGTATTTTTTTTAGCTTACGGAGTCTTTTGCCCATTACGAAGTTTGTGAAATTTGAACGCTTTCGTATGCAAAAATAAATAAAAAAAGGGGGAAAACCAACAGACGGTATGGTGTTTTTGACACTTGTGATACAAAAAAGGATGCCTGTGGGCGGTTTTTGCGTATTTTTTTGTACTTTTATAACCGAAAATCTCTGAAAGCAATAAAATATTAGGTTGATGCAAGACTTCGTACATCTTCACGTACATACTCAATTCTCTCTGCTCGATGGTCAGGCGAGCATACCGAAACTCGTAGACAAGGCTGTGGCCGATGGTATGCGTGGCATGGCCATTACCGACCATGGCAACATGTTCGGAGTGAAGGACCTTTTCGATTATTGCAACAAGATAAACGGCAAGCGCAAAAAAGAGGGTCTTGAGCCTTTCAAGCCGATATTCGGCTGTGAGATGTATTGTGCGCGCCGAGGCGACAAATCCCTGCGCGAGGGCAAGATAGACTCCAGCGGTTGGCATCTGATTGTCCTGGCGAAAAACGAGGTCGGATACAGGAATCTTATCAAGCTCGTCAGCCGCTCGTGGGTAGACGGATATTACATGCGTCCGCGTACTGACCACAAGGATCTCGCTATGTACCATGAGGGACTCATCATATCAAGCGCGTGCATAGGTGGAGAGGTGCCCCGTAAGATACTTACCGGCAATATAGAGGAAGCCGAGAAGACCATAGAGTGGTTCAAGAGCATCTGGGGCGAAGACTACTATATCGAGATACAGCGTCATGAAGTCAAGGATCCGCGGCAGCGTGCCAATCGTGAGACATACGAACTGCAGAAAAAGGTCAACCCCATACTCATAGACCTCGCTGCGCGCCATGGGGTCAAGGTGATTGCCACCAATGATTCACACTTCGTAGACGAGGACAATGCCGAGGCTCACGATCATCTGCTGTGTCTCTCTACGGGCAAGGACCTCGACGACCCTACCCGTATGCTATATACCAAGCAGGAGTGGTTCAAGACTCGCGAGGAGATGAATGAAGTCTTTGCCGATATGCCTGAGATTCTCGCCAATACCTGCGAGATACTCGACAAGGTTGAGACCTACAATCTCGAGTCCGACCCGATTATGCCGTTCTTCCCCATACCCGCAGAGTTCGGCACGGAGCAGCAGTGGCGTCAGACATTCTCAGAACAAGACTTGTATGCCGAGTTTACTTCAGATGAAAATGCCGAACACCCCCTGCCTCAGGACGAGGGCGAGAAGAAGATTCGTAAGTTGGGAGGGTACGACAAGCTTTACCGCATAAAGTTTGAAGCGGACTATCTCGGCAAACTTGCATACGAAGGAGCCTCACGCCTGTATGGTACGGCATACAGCCAAATACCAGAGGGCAAGGCGCTGCAGCCCAAGGAGCTGTCGGCATGGGCTGCCGAACACGGCATAGCCAAGGAAGTCGATGACCGCATACGCTTTGAGCTGCACATCATGAAGACCATGGGTTTCCCCGGCTACTTCCTCATCGTGCAGGATTTCATCAACTCGGCACGCGAGGAGCTCGGCGTATGGGTAGGACCGGGACGTGGTTCGGCAGCCGGAAGCGTGGTAGCCTACTGTCTGGGCATCACGCGTCTCGACCCCCTCAAGTATGACTTGCTTTTCGAGCGTTTCCTCAATCCGGACCGAATCTCGCTCCCGGATATAGACACCGACTTCGACGACGACGGACGTGGCAAGGTGCTGCAATGGGTTATGGACAAGTACGGCCACGAAAACTGCGCCCATATCATCACCTATGGCACCATGGCGGCCAAGAACTCCATCAAGGACGTGGCAAGGGTCGAAAAGTTGCCACTCGAACGCAGCAATGCTCTCTGTAAGGCCATGCCCGAACGCTTGCCTGACGGGATGAAACCAAAACTTGCCAACTATCTTGCCAACGACAAGAACGGCAATCCTATATGCCCAGAACTGCAAAAGGCAGCCGTATCGCCCGACCCGCGCGAATCCAATACCATCAAATATGCCCGTATGCTCGAAGGCACCGTACGAGGCACCGGTATCCACGCCTGCGGCTTCATCATCTGTCGTGACCCCATCTCAGACCATGTCCCCGTATCAACCGCCGATGATCCGGATTTCCCTGACATCAAGACCGCCGTCACGCAATATGATGGTCACGTCATCGAGTCTACGGGTCTCATCAAGATGGACTTCCTCGGTCTGAAGACCCTCTCCGAGATGAAGGAAGCATGTCGTGTCATCAAGGAAGCCCACGGCATAGACATAGACCCTGACAAACTCCCCATCGACGACGAGTTGACATACAAGCTCTATCAGGAAGGGCGCACCATAGGTACATTCCAGTTCGAGAGTGCAGGTATGCAGAAATACCTCAAGGAGCTCAGACCTACGGTCTTCGAAGACCTCATCGCCATGAATGCCCTGTATCGTCCGGGTCCAATGGACTACATACCTTCGTTCATAGCTCGCAAGAATGGTCGAGAGCCAATCACATACGACCTCGCCGACTGCGAAGAATACCTCAAGGACACCTACGGCATCACCGTCTATCAGGAGCAGGTCATGCTCCTGAGCCGCAAGCTCGCAGGCTTCACCCGAGGCGAGAGCGACGCCCTGCGCAAGGCCATGGGTAAGAAGAAGAAAGACATCGTCGATGCCATGAAGCCCAAGTTCATACAGGGTGGGGTAGAGCGAGGTCACGATCCCAAGATACTTGAGAAGATATGGGCAGACTGGGAAAAGTTCGCTTCCTATGCCTTCAACAAATCCCACGCAGCCTGCTATTCGTGGGTGGCATACCAGACAGCCTATCTCAAGGCACACTATCCGGCAGAGTTCATGGCAGCCCTGCTCACACGCCGCAAGAACGACATCAAGGAGATAACCAAGCTCCTCGACGAGTGCAAATCCTTAAAAATCGAGGTACTCGGTCCCGATGTCAATGAGTCACACTGCAATTTTGGCGTCAACGACAAGTCTCAGATACGCTTCGGGCTCATGGCCATCAAGGGACTTGGTGAAAGTGCAGCAGAGTGTATAGTCAGGGAGCGCGAAAGCAACGGGCCGTACAAAAGCATATTCGACTTTGTGGAGCGCGTTCCCATGTCAGCCATAAAACGCAACGGCATGGAAAGTCTGGCATTGAGCGGTGCGCTCGACGCATTCAAGAGCGAGATAAAGCGAGAGCAGTATTTCGCTACCAATGCCAAGGGAGAGCCCTTCCTTGATGTGCTGACGCGGTTCGGCACCAGTTATCAGCAGAGCATGATGGAGGCACAATATTCTCTCTTTGGAGCCGAGATGGTGGAAGTCACCACTCCCCCGATACCCCAGGCCGAAGAGTGGAGTACGCTCGAACGTCTCAACAAGGAGCGCGACCTCGTAGGAATATATCTCAGCGGTCACCCTCTGGACGAATATGCCGTAATAGTACGTCATGTATGCAACGTGCACGCCGTCGACCTCGAAGACCTCTCGCCCTTTGTCAACTGCGAGTTCTCCTTAGGCGGTATCATCACCCACGTAAAGACGGGAGTGAGCAAACGTGGTGCCCCCTACGGAATAGTCACCATTGAGGACTATACGGGGCAGGGCGAGATACCCCTGTTCGGACAGGACTGGGCCACATGGGCAGGCTACATGATGCAGGGTAGCACCATCTATGTGACAGGACAGATACAGCCCGGACGCTTCGACCCGAGCCGTGTACAGATGATGATAGGTAAAGTGCAGTTCCTGCACCAAGTCAAGGACACCCTCATCAACAAGATAACGATATCCATACAAGCCGACAATATCACCGAAAGCGAAGTCAACAATCTCATAGAAGTCCTGCGCGAGAACCCAGGCAAGGTAGAACTGTCATTAGTCCTGACAGACTGCGAGGGTCAAAGCCTGCCCCTCAAGCCCCGTGAGTCGCAGTTAAACGTCACACGCCAGCTCCTTGACTTCATAGACGAGAGCGAAAACATGGCATACGAGATTAGTTGAGT
>CALZJL010000057.1 GCA_945787625.1 uncultured Prevotellaceae bacterium | reverse complement strand
AAGCGCACCGTCGTCAACAACGTCTCTTTCGACGTACACCAAGGCGAGATAGTAGGTCTGCTCGGTCCCAACGGAGCAGGCAAGACCACAAGTTTCTACATGACCACAGGACTCGTAGTCCCCAACGCCGGACACATCTACCTCGGCGGCAAGGAGATTACCAGAGACCCCGTATACATGAGAGCCCGCAAAGGCATAGGATACCTCGCACAGGAAGCGAGCGTATTCAGGAAGATGTCTGTCGAAGACAACATCGCAGCCGTGCTTGAGATGACGGGCAGAAGCCGTGAATACCAGCGCGAGAAGCTCGAAAGCCTCATCTCCGAGTTCCGACTCCAGAAAGTACGCAAGAACCTCGGAGACCAACTCTCAGGAGGAGAAAGGCGACGCACCGAGATAGCACGCTGCCTTGCCATCGACCCCAAGTTCATCATGCTCGACGAACCCTTTGCCGGAGTAGACCCTATAGCCGTCGAGGACATCCAGTACATAGTATGGAAGTTGAAACAGAAAAACATCGGCGTGCTCATCACCGACCATAACGTCGAAGAGACCCTCTGCATCACCGACCGCGCATACCTACTCTTCGAGGGACAGATACTCTTCCACGGCACTCCCCAGGAGCTCGCCGTAAACCCCGTAGTACTCGACAAGTATCTGACACGCAGCTTCAAACTCCGCATGAAAGACTTCAATCAAATGGATCAGCAGCGCAGCAGTCAGATCTAACTCAATACCTACCGATATGAAAAAGACACTCATACTAACACCCATACTCATGGCCATAGCAGCGTTAGCAGGCTGCGACAAAACCACACACCTCAACGACCCCTCGTCAGAAGGCGCACGACTCTCAGCAGAAGAATTCTACAATCTACTCATCACAGGCAAGACCACAGAATACGTTGCCAACATGCAGTACGCAGCAACGATGGACAGCAGCATGCACCACCAGATGAACGACCTCATGCTACAATTCCTTGATGAAGAACAACATCTCCGAGGCGGTATCGTCTCAGCCGCAGCCACGTCCGACACCACAACCGACTCCACCACAATAGTAGTCATGGAACTAAAGTACGGCAACGGCACAAAAGAAAGCATTACCCTACCGCTCATCTTCACCCGGGGTCGATGGTATATCAAGTAAGTGCCAGCATCAGCCCAGACTGCCTCAACTCGCCATTCTCCGTCATGGTACGCACAACAAGCATCACATCACCACGCGACCATGCCGACAAATCCAGTTGATAGCCAAATTTAGGACCGTCGGCCAACTGTCTCAGGATTGAATCGCGGATAGCATCAAAAGCACAATCATCAATTCCCGAGCCAACCTTAGACTCACAATTGTCACAATTGCCGCAATCCTTATCCGGACTTTCACCGAAATATTGCAGCAACAACCTCGTACGGCACACATCTCTCTCCCGCAGATACGACACCACACCCGACACACGCTCTACATAACGCTCTCTGCGATCATCATACGCCTCGCGCGGTATGACAAGCCTCTCACCCTCCACACGCTCACGCACCAGACGCACAAAAGCCACCCTCCTACGGGGGATATAATTTACCACACCAATACGCGTCATACCCACCAGTATCTCATAAACCTCCCTCACAGCAAGACCCGTCTGCATCGAAATGTCATCCTCGTCGATATAGGCATACATACGAAATACCCCACTGTATCTTCGCAAGATATAATTGAACAGCACCTCCCCCTTACCATGCACGCTACCATAAAGTTGCTGGCGAGTAGCGACTATCTGCAAGCGCGACACAGTCTCATCTTCATCATAAAACCTCACATACCCGCTCAGTTCAAGAATCGACATCATAGGACCTATTTCCGACAGCGAATGATGGAAATAACGGCAGAACTCCATAGCCCTAAACTCTCGAGCCACCCCCAGCCCCGAGCCCACGCCAATCTGCATATAGTAGCACAAATGGTCGTAAAACACACGCACCGCATCTTTAGGAGGGAAGTTGCGATCCACCGAAGCCCTCAAGTGCTTTATATCTCCATCGCCATACAACATTATCGCCCACGCAGGCTTACCATCACGCCCCGCACGCCCCGCCTCCTGATAATAAGCCTCAAGCGAATCAGGCGGACCAAGATGTATGACAAGACGCACATCAGGCTTGTCTATGCCCATGCCAAAAGCACTCGTAGCCACCATTATACGGACAGAACCCTCACGCCATTCACGTTGACGCACATCCTTCTCCACCTCAGAGAGCCCCGCATGAAAAAACGTTGCCCTGTATCCATTGGCCACAAGCAACTCCGCACACCCCCTTGCTCCCTCGCGACGATTGACATATATGATTGTCGACCCCTCGTGCCGTTCCAACAGACGTTTGATTGACGACAGAGTGTCAGTATTGCCACAGACACCATAACAGAGATTCGGACGCGCAAAACTCATTTTGAAGACATTGCGCTCTCTGAAGCCCAGCTTATCCTGAATATCATCAATGACAGCCGCCGTAGCCGTAGCCGTAAGAGCAAGAATCGGGACATCTACCATGCGACGCAGCTGCTGCAGTTTCAAGTACGAAGGCCTAAAGTCATACCCCCACTGCGAGATGCAATGAGCCTCGTCCACACACACAAACGACACATTCATGTGGCGCAGTTTTGTCAGAAACAGCTCCGAAGCAAGACGCTCTGGTGAGACATACAAAATCTTGTAATCACCCAATATACAATTCTCCAGCGCGACCACAATCTGATCGCGTCTCATGCCCGAATGGACAGCCACAGCCTTAATACCCAACTCATACAGCCGCGCCACCTGATCCTTCATCAGAGCCACGAGAGGCGACACCACCACACACACACCCTCCATAGCGAGCGCAGGCACCTGGAAACATATACTTTTGCCACCCCCCGTAGGCATCAGTCCAAGAGTGTCCCGACCAGCACATATACTCTCAATAATCTCCCTCTGTATACCACGAAAACCATCGTAGCCCCAGTATCTCTTGAGAAGAGCAATGTACCTGTCAGGACACCCCATAGTGAAAATTCAGTCCGATAAATGAATCAAAGTTCAGTCGCCTCAATGTCCTCTATCATGAGTTGCACCTCACCACGTTTGTGAGAGTTCTCCTCGACAGTATAGACGATGTCAAACGAGCGTTTGGTCTTGATGTATCTGGCCTGCGAGCTCTGTCCGAAAGCAATGCCGTTCATGACATTCGTGCTCTTGTTGTCGACCAGTTCGAGTTTGATATGCTCCTGTTGCCTGCCCACCACCCTACTCGTACCATAGTCATATACACCACGCGTACAGAAGTGAGGTTTCGTGTTCTCAGGTCCGAAAGGCTGGAATTTCTTCAAGTCATAGTAAAACTGACGCGTGATGTCCTTAAAGTCAAGATACGCATCAATCTCTATTTGAGCCGCAGTCTGCTCAGGCAAGATATTCTCGTCAACGTAAGCCTCAAAGCGACGTTTGAACTCCGGAACATTCTCCGTCCTGAGAGTAAGACCCGAAGCATAGGTATGACCGCCGAAGTTTTCGAGCAAATCCTGACAGCTCTCGATAGCCTTGTAGATATCAAATCCCGCCACCGAACGCGCAGAACCCGTAGCCATACCACCGTCCGAACACAATACCACAGCCGGTCGGAAATATATCTCCGTAAGCCGCGAAGCCACGATACCGATCACACCCTTGTGCCACTCCTCGTTGTAGATGACGATAGCCTTATGGTCACTCTGGTGTACCAGCGAAGCCACAATCTGGTTGGCCTGTTCAGTCATAGCCTTGTCCAAGTCCTTGCGCTGCTCATTATAGTGATCAATCTGCGCAGCCCTGCGAGCCGCCATCTCCTCGTCCTTCTCCACGAGCAGCGACACACTCTCACGCCCATTTTCTATACGTCCCGAAGCATTCAGCCGAGGTCCTATCTTATAGATAACGTCCATCAGAGTGAGTTCCCTACCCTCAAGTCCGCAGATGCCGATGACAGCCTTGACACCCACACTCGGGCTTTGGTTGAGTTGGCGCAAGCCATGATAAGCCAATATGCGGTTTTCGCCCATGATAGGCACAATATCTGCCGCTATACTTATAGCACACAGATCCAACAGAGGCACGAGATCCGAAAAAGGCATTCCGTTGTCCATAGCAAAAGCCTGAATCAACTTGAAGCCCACACCGCAGCCACTCAGATGCTTGTAAGGATACGTATCGTCCTCACGTTTGGCATTTAGTATCGCCACAGCAGGAGGCAACACCCTGTCAGGCACATGATGGTCACAGATGATAAAGTCGATACCCTTCTGCTTGGCATACTTCACCTCCTCCACCGCCTTTATGCCGCAGTCGAGCACTATAATCAACTTCACGCCCTCCTCGGCAGCCCAGTCGATACCTTGACGTGAGACCCCATACCCCTCCTCATACCTGTCAGGGATATAATAGTCGATATTCGAGTAGAACTGCTGTAGGAATCTGTACACCAGCGCCACAGCAGTCACCCCATCCACGTCATAGTCACCATACACGAGGATACGCTCCTTATGTCCCATCGCCGAGTTCAGTCGCTGCACAGCCGCTGCCATGTCCTTGAACAGATACGGGTCATGAAGATCCGTCAGCGAGGGTCGGAAAAACTTCCTTGCCTCTCCAGCCGTAGTGATACCACGATCCAAGAGCAATTTACCGAAAGCCGGGTTCATACCCAACTCCCTTGCCAATCTCCCTGCATCTTCCTGCCAATTACGCTCCGGCTCCTTGTAATGCCAAATGTAATTCATAGGAAGAGCAAATATCAGATACCAAGTTTCTTACGGATATCCTTAGGAATAGCATTCTTGTTGATAACGATATTCATCGTCTTGTAAGCCACATAAGGCTTGCTCACGTACCAAAAGCCCTTGTACGGACCCATCTCGCCCCAAGAGTTCTTCATCATGAAGTACTCCTTGCCATGCTGATCCTTGGCGATACCATATATCTGCATGCCATGATCATCAGTCGTGGTCCAGTTGTCATAGCCCTCCTGGCGCAGCTCCTGAGTGATGACCTTCTCGCCAGCAGCATCGGCCTCAGTAATTTTAGCCCCAGCCTTCTCACCAGTCCAGCGGCTCTGGTCGCTACCCACGCCAGCCGTCTGCTTCGTGTCAGGCACAGTAGCCACACACTTATTCTTGCCCGAGCGGCGGCTGAAGCCATCCTCGCTCACATCAGCACCCCAAGCAAACGTATATCCAGCCCTCACGCCCTCGTCCATCACACGCATAAACTCGTCAAGAGGCAGGTTATAACTGCTTGCCCAGCGCCAATTGTCCTGAATCTCAAGGATAAAAGACTTATAGAAAGGGTGATGAGTATAGCTCGTGAGCGAAACATAGTCAGCAGGATCCAACTTCAGGTAGTCCTTGACAAAGCTCTGAGGAGTATACTTCTTGCCCTTATACTCAAACTCCGTAGGACACACACCGAAATAATTGTCAATCATGCCCTGCACATCCTTCTTCCATACGGGATTAATCTTGCGTGCATCACTCTTGGCGATAGCCCCGATATAAGCCTCCATCGGAGGGAAAAAGTTCGTAAAGTTATACAAGCTGTCTCCATACAGAGTGATAGGATAAGGCATAATACCCTCAGGTATCAATCCATAGTTCTCCATACAGAAGATAGCATCGTAAAACGAACCGCCCTGGCTGAAGCTCGCATCACCATGAGTGCGCACATTGCGGTCAGCACGATCAGTATAAGTCTTGCTCACGAGGAAACTCTCACACAAGTCAAGATCCTCCTTGAGGCTCGGATTCTTGCGAATAGCCTCACTCTCGAGGAAAGCCAGCGAAGAGTAGCTCCAGCACGTACCACTGTTGTTCTGATTCTTGATTGAAGTCACAGGGTTTTCCAACACGGTTGTAAACACCAGCGAATCATCAGGCATCTCAAGCTTTTCCTGAGCCGCCAAAGGCATGGCAACCAAAGCCACAGCTGCCACAAACATAATTTTTTTCATCTTTGTAGTTATTTAGTTTATTTTTTGTTTAGTTTGAACTCCTCCACATCATCAATGTGATAAGGGATAATCTCCTTGCCGAGGAAACGGCAGCCATCAGCCGTAATCAAGACATCGTCCTCCAGACGGATACCACCGAAATCCTTGTACGTTTCGAGCAAGTCAAAGTCAATAAACTCAGCACAATGCCCCTTAGCCCTCCAATCGTCAATCAGAGCCGGGATGAAATAAATGCCAGGCTCATCCGTCATCACAAAACCCTCCTGCAGACGACGTCCGAAACGCAAACAGTTAGTCCCAAACTGATCCAGTCGAGGCTGAGTCTCCTCGTCAAAGCCGATAATAGTCTGACCGAAACCCTCCATATCGTGGACGTCCAGTCCCATCATGTGACCAAGCCCATGAGGCATAAACATAGCATGGGCACCAGCAGCCACAGCAGCATCAACATCGCCCCTCATCAACCCAAGCTCCTTCAGACGCTCAGTCATGAGTCGGCACACTCCAAAATGCACGTCCCACCATCTCACACCAGGCTTACACAAAGTCAAGGCAAAGTCATGACACTCCTCAACGATGCTATAAATCTCCCTTTGACGCTGCGTAAACACACCATCTACAGGAGTCGTACGCGTATTGTCGCTGCAATAATTCTCATTCGTCTCGGCACCGCAGTCACACAGCAGCAAGCGTCCGCTCTCCAGTCTCTTAGGACTCGGGTAGCCATGCATAATCTCACCATGCATGCTCACGATACTCTGGAAGCTAACCTTACAGCCGTAGCTCTCGGCAATGCCACTAATCGTACCAGCTATCTCCTGCTCCGTAACCGCAGGGCTCACCATACGCATAGCCGTAGTGTGCATCTTATAGCCAATCTCACACGCACGCTCAATCTCAGCAATCTCCTCAGCAGACTTGCACGCACGCTGGTCACACACAGCATGAATAAGCTCCAAGCTTGCCATCTCACGCTGTCTGGCAGGGTGGATACCAGTCAAGTCCATCAGCTGGATCATCAAGTCATGACGATACTGAGGCAGGAAATGCACCCTACGCCCTGCAGCAATAGCCTCCTTGACCAGCTTCTCAAGCTTAGACATTGGAGCGCAGCAATCAGCACCACACTCCCCAGCCATATCGGCCACGCTCGCCACCGAGCCAAACCACACAATATCATCGATATCAATATCATCGCCTATGAGCCATACCCTCGCCTCATCACAGTCAATCACCCCACACAGCCCCTCGCGCTGCAGTCCGAAATAATACAAGAAAGTACTGTCCTGACGCCACTTGTAAGCATTGCCAGGATAGTTGGCAGGCGAATTGTTGTTACCGAAAAGCAATATCAGTCCAGAGCCGATTCTCTCAGCCAGCACACGGCGGCGCTCAACGTATGTCTGTTTAGGAAAAAGCATAGTCGTCAAGAGTTAAAGTTATGATACAATCGAGTAATATTGATAACACTCAGACCACAAAGATATGAAAAATAAATCTAAAACGCAAACACTTTTCGGAAATATATGCGTTT
>CALZJL010000056.1 GCA_945787625.1 uncultured Prevotellaceae bacterium | reverse complement strand
CCATCCTGATCCTTCACAGCACCCAGATAGCCGAAGTAAGTCCACTGCACAGCCTCACGAGCGTTCTCAGCAGGGCGAGTCACATCAAAGCCATAACCAGCACACATACGCTCAAACTCCTTCAGAGCATTAATCTGATCCGTAATCTCCTCACGACAGCGCACAATCTCCTCAGTAAACTCCTGAATATCGATACGCTTATGGAAACGCTTCTTTTCCTCGATCAAATTAGCAGTACCATAAAGAGCGATACGACGATAGTCACCGATGATACGCCCACGTCCATACGCATCAGGCAGACCAGTGATAATATGAGCATGACGAGCAGCCTTGATGTCATCATTATAAGCAGCAAACACGCCCTCATTGTGAGTCTTACGATACTTAGTATAAATCTGCTTAGTCCAAGGGTCCAACTCATAGCCATAAGCCTTCAGCGCAGCCTCCACCATACGAATACCACCCTTAGGGAAGATACCACGCTTCAGCGGAGCATCAGTCTGCACACCCACGATGACCTCATTTTCCTTGTCGATATAACCAGGTCCATAAGTATCAATACTCTGAGGCAGTCTCGTCTCAACATCATAAACACCCTTCTCGCGCTCTATCTTAAACATCTCCGTGAGCTTATCCCACAGCTTCTTCGTCTTCTCAGATGCAGGCGCGAGAAAACTCTCATCACCATCATAGGGCTCATAGTTGTGCTGAATAAAATCACGCACATCAATCTCATGCTTCCATGAAGTGCCCTTAAAGTCCTGTTGAAGATTTTTCAATTCCATAATATCAATTGTTAGTGGTTAGTATTTTTGTTCCTTTCGCAATGCAAAGGTATTTAGAAAATCTCACACGCGCAAACAATTATATATAAATAACCAGCGACTATTCTCAAATTTACCATTTTTTTGATATATGTCAAACCCACATTACAAAAAGCCACTTTTATCCCCCCTCAAAGACTAAAACACACGCTTTTACGCCCAAATATCACAAAAAGTCACCCCAAAGCTTTGTCATTTCATCAAAATGTTATAATTTTGCGCACAGTAAAAGTAAAAAGAAACCAAAACACATAAAATCATGAGCAAAATCAAAGTAGCAATCGTCGGTTACGGCAACATTGGCAAATACACACTGCACTCACTCCAGACAGCACCCGACATGGAGATAGTAGGTATCGTACGTCGCGCCGGAGCAGAAAATTGTCCCGTCGAATTAGCCAGTTACACGGTAGTGAAAGACATCACAGAACTCGGCCCCGTCGATGTAGCCATACTCGCCACCCCCACACGCGCAGTCGAAGAGCACGCCCTCAAATGCCTCGCCCTCGGCATCAACACCGTTGACAGTTTCGACATACACGGTCAGATAGTCGACCTACGCCGCAGCCTCGATGCCGCCGCACGCCAGCACAACGCCGTCAGCATCATCTCAGCAGGCTGGGATCCAGGCTCAGACTCCGTAGTACGCACCCTATTAGAAGGCCTCGCCCCCAAAGGCCTCACATACACCAATTTCGGTCCAGGCCGCTCGATGGGACACAGCGTATGCGCCAAGAGCAAGCCAGGCGTACGCGACGCCCTATCAATGACCATACCCCTCGGTCAAGGCATACACCGCCGTATGGTCTACGTCGAGCTAGAATCAGGAGCCAACCTCGCCGACGTCACCACAGCCATCAAGTCCGACCCATACTTTGCCAGCGACGAGACACACGTATTCGCCGTAGAAAGCGTCGACTCCCTCAACGACGTCGGACACGGAGTCCACATGACACGCAAAGGCGTCAGCGGCACCACCCACAACCAACACTTCGAATTCAACATGAGCATCAACAACCCCGCCCTCACCGCCCAAGTACTCGTCAACGCAGCCCGTGCCACGATGAAACAGCAACCCGGTGCATACACCATGATTGAGATACCCGTAATAGACTATCTACCAGGCGATCGCGAAGAGTTGATACGCCATTTGGTATAAGCCCGTACAACACCCTAAAATCACAGAAAAGACATACAAGTCAGTGCCCCACAGCACTGACTTTTTTCATTTCAGCCAGCCATTATCCCTATACCACCCTATCGTCTCCCTCACGCCAGCCTCCAAAGACCACATAGGCTCAAACCCAAGATCCCGCACAGCAGGCCCTATATCACAACGCCAGTTACGCTGCGACAAGATATTATACTTATCCATATTAAGCACTATAAGTCTCCCCGTCAACCTCATCCACAACGAGCCAAACCAACAAATCACCCACAGCACCCACAAAGGAGCCTTGACATGCAACACCCAAGGATCACCCAGTTCACGCTGTATAAGATCAGAAAACCTCCTCGAGTTATACACACACCCATCACTCAAGAAATACGCCTTTCCCACAGCCTCCGTAGCCGTAAAACAGCTATACACCGCCTGCACCACATCAGCCATATAAATAAACGTAATCTCCTGCGGGCGATACCCCACAGCAAAATCCACATGCCCCTCAATACTCTTAGCCATAACAAAATAATCCCTCTCACGAGGTCCATACACCCCCGTAGGACGCAAGATTACATAAGGAAACGCCCCCACGTCCAACGAACGCAAAAACTCCTCAGCAGCCAATTTACTCCTACCATAAGCCGTATTAGGCCTCGGCGTATCAGAAGCAAGGATAGGCTTATAAATCGACTCCCTCTCACAAATAGTATCCCCCCTACCATAAGCAGAATCACTCATCTTCACAGCCCTCTCCCTGATAGCCCCGAAGACACTCAGCGACGAAATAAAGACAAACCTCTCAGGCACCATACCACACTCCATCAGAGCCGTCACCAGATTCATCGTACCCAAAGCATTCGTCCTATAAAAATCATCCACATCCAGACACTTCGTAGCCCCCGCAGCATGCACCACATAATCCCAGCCACGTCCCCCCAACTCCATCTTCAAAGCCATAAGCTGCCCCCTAAGCACCCCCACGTCCCCCAGATCCAGACAAGCAAACCTGATACGCCCATCCGTCAGATAGCGACGAGAACTCGACCCCCTCACACCAGCCCACACCTGGAACCCCCTCTCAATACCCTCGCTGACAATATAACTACCGATGAAGCCACTAGCTCCAGTCACCAAAACACTTTTCATCGTCTCCAATATCACTCTATACGTTACAAAACCAACCACAAAGATAACAAAAAATACAATATCCCCAGTACCACACACCCACTTTAATCATTTTTATGAGAAATAAAACGCCAAATACCGTAAATTATTCGTACATTTGTCGCACGACAAACAAAATAAAACCACTCATACACCATGGGAAAGAAAAAGACAAGCAGCCGCTACATCAGGAAAAGAGACCTGATGCAATCAATCACCGAATACTTTCAGAACCACGCCACCGAAGCAATCGAGCTCAAGCAACTCTTCCGTCAGCTCAACCTCACCACACACCCCGCCAAGACACTCTGCATGGACTGTCTCGAAGACCTACTCCTCGAAGACTACATCAAAGAGCCCACCAAATACACCTACCAACTCAAGTCAGCCACCCAAGTCATGGAAGGCACCTTCCGTCGCAAGTCCAACGGCAAGAACACCTTCCTGCCCACCGACGGCAGCGAGCCCTTCCTTGTCGCCGAGCGCAACTCCATGCACGCCATGGACGGCGACCAAGTCCGTGCCTCCATGGTAGCCCGTCGCAGACACCACGTCCGCGAAGCCCAAGTCATCGAAATCATCAAACGCTCCGACAAGCAATTCGTAGGCACCCTCCAAGTCAAGAAAGACTACGCATACCTACTGACCGAAGACCGCACCCTCGCCAACGACATCTTCATACCCAAGAGCAACCTAAAGAAAGGAAAGACAGGCGACAAAGCCATAGTCCGCATAGTCGAATGGCCCGATGGAGCAAAAAATCCGATAGGCAAAGTCACAGACATCCTTGGGCGCACAGGAGAGAACAACGCCGAGATGCACGCCATCCTTGCAGAATACAATCTCCCCTACACCTATCCCAAAAACGTAACAGAAGCCGCCCGTCGCATCCCCACCGAGATACCTCAAGAAGAAATAGACCGCCGTCGCGACATGCGCGACACCCTCACCATCACCATCGACCCCCACGATGCCAAAGACTTCGACGACGCCATCTCCATACGCCAGCTAAAAGACAACCTCTACGAGATAGGCATCCACATAGCCGACGTCTCACACTACGTCACCGAAAACAGCATCATCGACAAAGAAGCCCTCAAGCGCGGCACAAGCGTATACCTCGTCGACCGCACCATCCCCATGCTACCCGAGAGCCTCTGCAACAATCTCTGCTCCCTACGCCCCGACGAAGACAAGCTCACCTACTCCGTCATCTTCAAGATTACCGACAAAGCCGAAATCAAAGACTACGAGATCACCCACACCATCATCCGCAGCAACCGTCGCTTCACCTACGAAGAAGTCCAGCAGATACTCGAAGACGAACACGAAGCAAGCCCCGAAGACTACAACACCCCAGGCGACATACTCTCCCCCATCGAAGACCACGAGCCCACCACCCACTTCGAGCCAGGCAGTCCCGAGCGCCAGCTACTCATCATACTCAACCGCATTGCCAAGCAACTCAGAGCCAAGCGATTCCAACACGGAGCCGTAGACTTTGACCGCTGCGAAGTACGCTTCCGCCTCGACCAACAAGGCAAGCCTACAGGCGTATACTTCAAAGTCGCAAAAGACGCCAACAAACTCGTCGAAGAATACATGCTCCTCGCCAACCGCACCGTAGCCGAAAGCATAGGCAAAGTCCCCAAAAATCAAAAAGCCAAATGCCTACCCTACCGCATACACGACACCCCCGACCCCGCCAAGCTAATGAACCTCAGCGATTTCGTAGGCAAATTCGGTTACAAGCTCAAGACCCAAGGCAGCAAGAGCGACATCACCAAAAACCTCAACAAGATGCTCTGCGACGTACACGGCAAGCCCGAGCAAAACGTCGTCGAGATGATCACCCTGCGCGCCATGATGAAAGCCCGCTACAGCGTACACAACATCGGACACTACGGTCTCGCCTTCGAATACTACACCCACTTCACCAGCCCCATCCGCCGCTACCCCGACCTCATGGTACACCGCCTCCTCACCAAATACACCACAGGCGGACGCAGCGTCAACCCCGTCAAATACGAAGAACTCTGCGAGCAATGCTCCGAATCCGAGCAGACCGCCCAGCAAGCCGAGCGCGCCAGCATCAAATACAAGCAATGCGAATACATGCGCGACCACCTCGGAGAGACCTTCCAAGGCACCATCAGCGGCATCACCGAGTTCGGTCTCTACGTCGAAGTCAACGACAACAAATGTGAAGGCTTCGTCCCTCTCCGCGACCTCCAAGACGACTACTACGAATTTGACGAAAAGAACTACAGCCTACGCGGGCGCCGTCGTGGCAACCGCTACAGCCTCGGTGACCAAGTCAAGATACAAGTAGCCAACGCCGACCTGTACCGCAAACAACTCGACTACAAACTCATCACCGAATGAAAAACACACAAGCCCAGGTACAGCAGCAGAAACTCACACAAGAACAAGTCCAGATTCAGTCAGCCATACAAGTCCTCTCCGCCAAGCTGACAGAACTACCTATTGACGCCCTACGCGAGCGTCTTGAAAACGAGCTCACCGAAAACCCCTACCTTGAAGCCCGCCACGACAGCGAAGACCACGCCGACACCTACCCCAGCCCCACCCCAGACGCCCAATACGACGCACGCCAAGACTACAACAGCGAAGACGACATCCCCGACTACCTCCTACGCCAAGACAACGGCACAGAAGCCATCGAAATAGAAAACCCCGACACCCAATCCTTCTACGACCAGCTCATCGAGCAAGCCAACGAATACACCCTCACCCCCCACCAACGCAAGATACTCCTCTACATCATCGGCAATCTCGACGATGCAGGCATGCTCACCAAGCCCCTACACCAGATCGCCGATGAGCTCAGCATCTATCACGACACCGACACCACCCCTGCCCAAGCCGAGCAAGCCCTCCACATCCTATGGCAATTCGAACCCATCGGTGTAGGAGCCCGCACCCTTCAGGAATGCCTTCTGATACAATGCCGTCACCGCGGTCACACCCCCAACGACACCATCATACGCATACTCACAAACGACTGGGACAGCATCACCCACAACAACTGGCGCCGCATACAGACCCGCTACAACCTCAGCGACATCGAAGTCGACCATATCCGCAACGAAATCAAGCACCTCAATCCCCGTCCCGGCAGCACCCTCAGCGACAAGCCCAGCGACACCGACAGCCAAGCCGTCACCCCCGACTTCACCATCGACATCGACACCGACGGCGAGATACACCTCAGCCTCAACGAAGCAGACATACCCACCCTCACCATCTCCGACGACGCCATGCAGATGATCAACCAAGACTTCGTCAAGACCTACGTCACACGCGGTCGACTCTTCATCAACGCCATACTCCAGCGTCGCCAGACCATGCTCAAGACCATGACCGCCATCATACACATACAAAAGCAATACTTCAAAGACGGCGACGAAAGCAAGCTACGCCCCATGAAGCTCGACGACATCTCCAAGCTCACAGGCCAAGACACCAGCACCATCTCACGCGTCTGCAACAACAAATACGTCAGCACCCCCTACGGCACATATCCCCTCAAGTGGTACTTCTCAAGAGCCACAAGCAAGACCAGCGACACCGATCAGCAAGCTACCAGCGAGCAAGTAGCCACACGACAGATCAAAGCCATCATCAAAGACCTCATACAAAGCGAGCCCCCCCACGCCCCCTACTCCGACGACGACCTCGCCGCCCACCTCAACCAGCAAGGCTACCAAGTAGCACGCCGCACAATAGCCAAATACCGCGAGATTCTCAACATCCCCAACAGCCGTATGCGGAGACACTAACCCCATCCCCCACCCCATGCACATCGACGAATCAGAATACATCACCAACATCACCGCCCAAAACATCAGGACAGGCGCAAAGCTACTCTCATACATCTTTCGCCCCGCCTACTTCCCCCTACTCGGGTTCAGCATACTCTTCCTCTTCACCTACCTCAACCTCCTCCCGACCACCTTCAAGCTCACCGTCCTCGCCATGGTATGGTTTCTCACCATCGGACTCCCCCACCTCATAATATACACCATACGCCACCTCAAAGACCTCACCCCCCACCAGATACACCTCCAACACAACCGCTCCATCGTCTACATCACCAACATCATCTGCTATCTCGCCTGTCTCAACCTCTGCCACCAGGTACACCTACCCATGTTCATGAGCGCAATCATGATATCCTCCCTACTCGTCCAATGCATCTGCGTCATAATCAACTTCTACCACCGCATCTCCCTCCACAGCGCAGGCACAGGACTCATCATCGGCACCATGATGGCATACAGCTTCATCTTCAATTTCAACCCCACATGGTGGCTCATCACCACCCTAATCCTCTCAGGAGCAGTAATGACCTCCCGCATGATCCTCGTCCACCACACCCTCAACCAAGTCCTCGGAGGCACAGCCATAGGCATCATCTGCGGCTTTCTCACAGTTATATATGTATAAGGTTATTT
>CALZJL010000055.1 GCA_945787625.1 uncultured Prevotellaceae bacterium | reverse complement strand
CAAAATCCCTATTCTACCTGTATGCTCTCCACGGGGTTCATTGTTGCTACTCGCCAGCTTTGGGAGATGACGGTGACGAGTACGATGATGCTGACCGTGATGAATGCTATGGGGAAAATCCACCAATGGACAGGGGTGTGCTCGGCAAAGTGGTGCAGCCATTGTTCGCTGACGTAGTAACCGATGGGGGCTGCTATGAGGAACGAAATGATGAGCGGAATGGTGTAGCGACGAGTGAAGAGCGACAGGATCTCGCCTACGCTGCTGCCCATCACCTTGCGTATAGCGATCTCCTTGCGTCGGTATTCGGTCTCAAACATCGTCAGGCAGAAGACGCCGATGATGGTGATGAGAAACGCAAGGAGGGTGCTAATCTCAATCTGAGTCATGAAGCGCATCTCGTCTCTATACGTCTGCTCCAGATAATCGTCGAGAAACTTCAACTCAGGAGTAGCCTTGTCTTTGAAAAACGAAGCAAGTACCTTGTTTACCTTATGTCTCAAGGCTTTCTTGTCGGTGTTTGCACTCATGCGAATATAAGCAATATTCATCGCATTGCCCCAGTCGGAATACCTCTCTCCGAAGATGACAAACGCTATAGGCTCCTCGTTGCTGTCTATGCGTAGGCTGCTGGCGCGGAAGTTGCGGCATACGCCCAATACAGGCAAATCCTCCTGGCAGAGCAGCTTGTCTACCTCAATCCTGGGGTACTTCTTCTTCATCGCCTCGTTGATGATATAGACATCACCATCAGACTCTTTGAAATCACGTCCCTCGATGATTTCAATACCCATAGTGCGCAAGAATTTCCAATCTACAGGCAATGCCACAAAGACATAGCGCACATCTCCGTAACCACGTCCCCAACTCATGTGTCCGTCAGTAGCGCCAAGTATCTGACTGGCGAAAGACACACTTTCGATACCGTTGATTTTCTCCAGCTCGCTACGCAAAGCGTGGTATTGCCCCTGTGGCAGTTCAATTATGTCGGCCATCAGTATCTCGTCCTTGTCATATCCGTAGTCAGAGTTGTAGATATAGCTGCGTTGGCAGTAGATTATGCCTACAAAGATGACCAAGATAAAGGCGATGACAAACTGCAGGCCTACGAGCATCTGTCGCAACAGCCGCCCTCTCGGGTTCAGACCATAGTTGCCCTTCAAAACCATTGCAGGCTGGAAAGAAGTGATATAGCGAGCACTATACGATGTGGAGAACAATCCTATGATGACACAGACACCAACCATGGCGAGCACTATGCCGATATGCTCAGTAATCCCAACCACTCCGAGCGTATATTCGCCGATATGCTCCCACTTGCCTATGCAAGCCGCTGCGAGCAGAGACACACCAAGAGCACAAAGGCAGACGAAGACACCCTCAGCCATCAGTTGCGAACGAAGCGAGAAGTCGCTCTCGCCCATGACCTTGCGAGTATTTATGCCGCGGAGGCGTACAGGAGCCTGAGCCATCGAGAAGTTGGCAAAATTGATGAGAGCTACAAGAAGCAGCAGTATGACAGCCAGTTGTAGGATATAGAAAACGGTCTTCCTGCCATTGTCTGACGAGGTATCATATCCGTTAAGATATTCCTCGTCCAAGGGGAGGGTGGCAAACATCATTCTGCCGACAAAAGCCCTCGCTCCGTCCGAGTCGCCATAGTAGTCAAGCGTCACATCGTCAATAATCTTTTTCAGCAAGACATCAATATCATCAGCATTCGCATCACTCTTCGTTCGAATATACACCATATAGTTGTAGTTGTTGATATTTCCCATATTTTCATCGCCCATCGACATATAGACGGCATTCGAGAAACTGCTATTTACAGGAAAATCCTTGTATACGCCAACGACGGTCCTCTTCGCTCCGTCAGACAGGGTCATAGCTCTCCCGGAGACCATCACCTCGCCGAAATACTTTTCTGCCAACGAAGCCGGGATAATGATGCCGCCGTCTATGGCCGCACCCACATCAGTAGTGCCGTCCACGAGCTCCGCGTTGATAGTGGTGAGCATCTTATCATTCGAAAGGCAGGCTGGAGAAATTATGCAGCTCCCATCTTTGTCAAAACGCATCTCACCATATTCGCGCATATAGCCAACACTCTCAACCTGAGGCGACTTGCTGAAACTCTCAGCCCATAAGCGATTGCACGTATTATTCCATACACCCTCCAACATAGTCCCTCCGACATAGACACGACGTATGTTCTCATAGTCCTTGATGCCGTGGTTGAAACTGCCAATAAAATCAATCTGCGTGAGCAGGATATAGCTGCCGGTAAAGGCGAGAATGAGCCCAAGGAGGTTGAACGACGACGCCACCTTGTAGCGTCGAAACAAGTAAAACAAACTTTTCATACCCGAAATCAAAGAATAGTATTTTCGACTATCTCACCGTCAAACAAGTTGATGATACGATTGGCATACGCAGCATCATGCTGGCTATGCGTGACCATAACGATAGTAGTACCCTCCGCATTGAGCTCAGAGAGAAGCTCCATCACCTCCAGACCATTCTTAGAGTCGAGGTTGCCTGTCGGCTCGTCGGCGAGGATAAGCCTCGGTCTGCCCACCACGGCACGCGCTATGGCCACACGCTGTTGCTGACCGCCAGAGAGCTGCTGCGGATAGTGCGAAGCACGTTGCGAAAGGTTCACCCGGCGCAAGATGTCCAGCACACGCTGTTTGCGCTCAGCCTTAGGCACTTTGAGATACTTCAGCTGCAGGTCGATATTCTCCTCGACCGTCAACTCGTCGATGAGGTTGAAGCTCTGGAAGACAAAGCCGATACGCCCCCTGCGGTATCGGGTACGATCCTTCTCCTTGAGATGACCAACCTCTTCACCTCCGAGACAATAGCTGCCGCTGTCGGGATTGTCGAGCAGGCCGAGAATATTCAAGAGCGTAGACTTGCCGCAACCCGAAGGCCCCATCACGGCCACAAACTCCCCTTCCTTCACCTCAAGACTCACACCGTTCAAAGCTGTAGTCTCCACATTCTCCGTACGAAATACTTTCGAGAGATTTTCAATCTTAATCATATTACACAATAGTTAATCATTTTAGTTTCAACACATCGTTGTCCTTAAAAGCCTCATAGCCGCTGATGATGACCCTCTCGCCCGGCTCAAGCCCGTCTTCGATTTCGTAGTACTGGGGGTTCTGACGACCGATGCTGATGTTGCGACGATAAGCCGTATAGCCACTCTTGTCGAGGACGAATATCCAGTTGCCCCCGGTCGTCTGGAAGAAAGTCCCCTTGGGTATGAGAACAGCCTGTATGGGGCTGCCCAGTTCGAGATTGAGATAAAAGGTCTGTCCAGCACGCATATTGGACGGACGAGTACCCACAAACACCAGATCAGTACGAAACTTTCCCTCCCTCACCTCAGGATACACCTTGCGCACGATCAGAGCATACGTCTTGCCCTCACGTTCGAATGTGGCTGAAAGCCCGACCCTCACACGATCGATATAATGCTCATCAATCCGAGCCTCAATCTTGAAGTCGCTCAAATCGTTCACCTGACCTATCGTCTGCCCGGAAGAAATACTCTGTCCCAGCTCAACGTCGAGCAGACCCAGCTCGCCATCGATAGTCGAACGCACATCGAGCTTGCTCTTGCGCTCGCGCACCAAGACCACGTTGCGTTGCATGTTTTCGAGGTTGTCCTCCATCTGCTCCATCTGAATACTACGATACTGCGCGTCCTTCTTCAGCCTCTCACCAACGAGCTTCAGTTTTCTCTGAGCCAAGTCATAATCCTCCTTAGCCTGAATAAAAGCCTCCTTAGAGACAAGCCTCTCCCCATAGAGCCGCTCATTCTGCTCAAAGCCCCTACGCTTGCGCGCCACGTCCATCTCCAGCGAAGCCAGTTCGGTCTCGTTGCTGAGCTTATCCTGCTGCATGGCAACCTGCGTGTTGCGCAAGAGATTCTGCTTCTCCGCCAATTCAGCCTCAGCATTGAGTATCTGCAAGTCAAGGCTGCTGTTGGAAAGACGGACGATGACATCGCCCCTATTGACCCTTTGCCCCTCTTCAGCCACCTTTTCCACGACTATGCCACCCTCTTCGGGCGAGATGTGAACAACCTGAAAGGGAACCACCGTGCTGTTGATACGTACGTAGTCCTTAAACTCGCCACGAGTGACATCGGCCAGAGTGACATCGTCGATGTCGACACGCAATGTGCTCTGATGATTGCCGAAGACTATCCACAGCAGCACTACGAGCACGAACGTCCCTGCTGCAATGTATGGTACGTGTCTCATGCGTATTCCGCGCTTCCTCTCTATCATTCTGTCCATAGCGGTATTCCTTTGTAATAGTCCAACATACGTGTCCTGTAAATGAGCGTGAGACGACATTGCAGGAGCTGAGCCTTGCTCTGGAGCAACGTGACGCTCTGCGTCTGCACGTCGATGGGCGAGGCGAGACCCTCCTCGTACTTCCGTATGGTCAGCCGCGAAGCAATGCTGTCGGCGTCGACCTTTGCCCTCATCTTCTCGGTCTCCTTGCGCGAGTTCTCCAGCTCGGTCACGGCTTGCTGTACCAGCCTCTGCAGTTCGCTGTTGCGATACGCCAGCTCCTCCTCGGCTCTTCTGACATTGTTGCGCTGACGGCGTATGTCGGTGAGCGTGTTGAGTCGGTTGAATATCGGTATGGAAAGCGTGGCATAGGCATACTCTCCCACATTGTTGCGAAACTGATGCCCGAAACCCGTAGACGGCACCTCAAGCTGTTTGTAGTATGAGGTGGAAATGCCGGCGCCCAAAGATATTGTGGGGAAGAGGGCACCACGGCTGGCACGGTACGCATAGCGTGCAGACTGCACATCGTATTCAGCCTGTCTGATGTCGGGGTTGTAGAGTCTGGCCTGCGAGAAGATGTCCAGCACATCAGGCGTAGGCAAGTCCGTCGGAGCGTCAGCATAGCCAGCGATTTCGATTGTATCACCTATAGGATAGTTCATCAGCTGCTTCAGCGTGAGAATGGCATTGTCGTAGAGAGAGAGCTGGTGTGTCACCTCGTAATCGTCTGTAGCGTATGTCGCCTGCATCTGTGCCACGTCGGCCTCTCCCTTCCGTCCCACCTCGGCCATGACCTTTGTCTGGCGTAGGAGCAGCGCACTCTCGTCGCGTTTCTGTAGGGCAATGTCAGCACAGCCCTTGTGGTACAGCGCGAGCACATACGTCTCGAAAACCTTCTGTGCCGTGGCATCTCGCTGCGACTCCAGGCGACTCCTGCCCATCAGCACTCCAGCCTTTGCAGCACGCAGCCTGTAGTATCGTCCGAAGCCGTCAAATACTGGTATGCTGACATTCAGTCCATACGAATTGTAGAACGTGCTGACATTGGTGTAGGTGTTGGTCTCGGGGTCAATGGCTCGTCCGAAATTGTACTGCGCTGCGACGCTACCCTCAGCGTAGGGGAGGAAAGCACCGATAGCCCTCGTTCTTTCAGCCTTGCAGTCATCGAGCGTGATACTTTGCAGACGCACATCGTGGTTGTGTTCGATGGCGTACTGCATACACCGATTGGCAGTCCATGGCTCCTGGGCGTATGAGACGAGAGACCCCGCCAGCATCAATATGTAGGTATAACTTTTCATCATGTCTTGAATCCGACGCAAAGTTACGGCCACTACGGCAAACGGCAATGGATTGCAACGCTCCAACGGCATGATTGTATTAAAACAACACACTTTTCTGTATTAAAACAACACACTCGTGAGCTGCGACCTAAAAGAGTAGGGGAGGAATACGCTTTGTTTCCCGGAAAAAGCATAACTTTGCAGACAGAAGACACACACACTACAACAGCAAAAGACCAGAAACAGATGGCAAACTACCGCACTATACTCGTCGTCGACGACAACACCTCGATTTTCACAACACTTGAAATATGTCTGGACGGAGTCTTTGACCGCATACTGACCCTCACACGACCAGAAAACATTCTGACCACACTTGGGCAGGAAAGCGTCGACGTCATTCTGCTCGACATGAACTTCACACTCGGCGTCAACAACGGGCAGGAAGGTCTGCTATGGGTGCAGGCCATACACCGCCGTCACCCCAATATCCCCATCGTCCTCATGACAGCCTACGCCGACGTGAAACTCGCCGTCAGGGGGCTGAAAAGCGGAGCTGTAGACTTCATAACAAAACCATGGGACAACCACGAACTCATACGAGTGCTGAAAGACGCCATCGACAGCAGCACCGAAGTCATACCCTTAGAGAAAGTCGAAGTAGAGCACGTACGCAAAGTCGTGGACAAGTGCCACGGCAACATCAGCAAAGCAGCCGAACTGCTCGAAATCTCACGTCAGAGACTATATAAAAAGTTGGGCAAATGACAATCCTCATACTGTCGGCGGCCATCATGGCAGCCGTAGCAATCTTCGTCCACCACCAAAACAAACTGAAGCTCCGTGCACGACTGATGCGCGAAGCGGTCAGAAACCACGAGTTCACATTCCGTCTTCCCGTCAAAGGACTCTTCTACGGCGAGAGAGCCCTACAGGAAGCCCTGAACGACCTCGGGCAATACATCAACAACTTGGTAGCCCAAAAAGAAGTGGAATCCTGGCAGAAACTCACCCGAGTACTCACACACGAGATAATGAACGTCAGCACTCCGATACAGAGCATCAGCCAGGCATATCTGGAACACCCGAGGGTAGTCGGTACACCGTTGGAGAAAGGCATCATGGCTATCAACAAGGCGAGCAACAATCTTCTGACCTTTGTCGAAAGCTACCGCAAGCTCACCCAGCTCCAAGAGCCCGTCATCGCGTCCGTATCGCTCAGAGAGTTTGTGTTGGGCATAAAGACACTCTATCCCGACATCGCATGGCGCGAAGACATTCCCACAGAGTTCCACGTCATGACCGACGAGACCCTCCTGCACCAAGTCTTTGTCAATATCATAAAGAATGCCAAAGAGGCAGGAGCGAAGAGCATCTCAATCGTGTGGAGCGGCGCGGAGCTCAGACTGAGCAACGATGGCACGCCCATACTCGCCGAGGTACGCAGAGACATATTCGTACCCTTCTATACGACCAAGCCTACAGGTACGGGCGTGGGGCTCGCCCTGTCAAGGCAGTTCATGACGATGCTGGGAGGTACGCTCACCCTCGCCGACAGAGCCGAAGCCGGATACCATACGACCTTCGTCTTGGGATTCGGACAGCAGACATAGGGTGGGAGGGGAGCGCACGCCTCATTCCGGCACATAGATTATCTCGCCGTTGTCGAGTTCGTATGCCACGCCCACTTTGAGGTCGAGAGGTCGCGGTCGGCATCGATCTCAAACTGTGCGAGCAGACGTTTGTGTTCAGCTCTGCCGCCTTTGGAGTCATTCAGCCTCCTGATATAGGCAATGCCGAGGGGTGTGTGGCTGGAATTCTTCCGGAAAGCGATGTACTGTCCGAAGAAAGCTCCGAGGAGTATGAGCGAACGCAGGAAAAGGAGTATGAGAGTGATGATGACGGGTACGAGCAGACCCGTAGAAATCCAGTAAAGAATGTCTGTAAGGTGAGTCATTTTTTTGTTGTTTGGTTGTTTAGTTGTTTGTACTGTCATCTGGTGGCTTCGCCTTCGTAGAGCATTAGTTCGGGATTAGTTCGGGACTCGTTCGGGATGCGCTTAGTGTTTGACTTTACTTAATACTTAATACTCAAAA
>CALZJL010000054.1 GCA_945787625.1 uncultured Prevotellaceae bacterium | reverse complement strand
AAACAACAAAAAAAATGAATACAATGCTACAAGCCGCCGCAGGCGCCAACAACTACAGTTTCCTCATCATGATGGTAGTAATTTTTGCCATCATGTGGTTATTCATGATACGTCCACAGCAGAAGAAGCAGAAAGAACTGCAAAACTTCCGCAACCAGATAACCGTCGGCACAGAAATCATCACCGCAGGCGGCATATACGGCAAGGTGACAAGCATCGACGAGACCAACAATATCCTCATAGTCGAAGTCTCAAAAGGAGTAACCATCAGAGTAGACCGCAACAGCGTATTCAAGAGTGCGCAGGACAACCAGAAATAAAACCACCCACCGACGAGTAGCCCTCCTGAGCCTGCTCCGCGACAAAGGACGGGACATAATCACCTTTGCAGTATGCGTAATGGTGAGCGGAGGATTTTGGCTCCTGCAGAAACTCGACGACGCCTTCGAGACCGACATAGTCGTCCCCCTCGAACTCACAGGAGTGCCCAGAGGAGTCGTAATCACAGACTCCCTGCCCAGCGAGATGCACTTCACCATACGCGACAGAGGCACCAACCTCTTTCACTACCTACGCAATTCCAGCAGATATGCCAAGCCTATCACGCTCGACTTCTCCCTCTACGATGACGGCAACGGCAGCGGCCGAGCCAATATCCCCCTACAAGAAGTACAACGCAGTTTCCAGCAGCAGCTACTCTCCACCACACGCATACAGCGAGTACGCCCCGACACCCTCGAATTCTACTACAACCGCGGCATAGCACGCAAGTTGCCAGTAAAATTTACAGGCAGCATCACCACCGACACACGATGCTATCTGCAATACATACGCTTCACCCCCGACAGCGTATTGGTCTACGCCCCCGATGCCATGCGCGACACCATGAACTACGCCTACATCAAGCCCGTGACCCTCACAGAGATAGACAAGACCCGCAGCGACATCAAAGTAGGATTCATGCACATACCCGGCGTCATGTACAAGCCCGCGACCATAAGCATGTCCGCCCACGTAGACTACTACATCGAGCGCACCGTGCGCGTCCCCGTCACAGGCACCAACTTCCCCGCAGGCGTCACATTGCGCACATTCCCCGCCGAAGTCAGCGTCACATATCGTATAGGCTCAGCAGTATCAGACCTCGTCAGGCCATCAAATTTCGTCCTGGCCGTGACCTACGAAGAACTGCTCCGCAACAACCGCGGCAAGTATCTGCTACGCCTCAAGTCCATTCCCCCGGGAGTGAGCAACGTACGCATCATACCCCACGAAGTAGACTACCTACTTGAGACCATCGACAACGACACATCAGACGACGAATGATCAAGATAGCAATCACAGGAGGCATAGGGAGCGGCAAGAGCTACATCGCACACCAGATGACAGAGCTCCTCTCAATCCCAGTCTACGACTCAGACACCGAAGCCAAGCGGCTCAACGAAGAGTCGCCACAGATACGACAAGGGCTCATCAGCCTGTGTGGCAAAGACATCTATGATGCCGACGGCCGTCTGCGCAAAGACCGACTCGCCGCCTTCCTCTTTGAGACAGAGCAAAACGCACAACGCGTAAACGCCCTCATACACCCCGTAGTCGTAGAAGACTTCCTACGCTGGGCTGCCAGACAGGAAGCCCCCATAGTAGCCATAGAGACCGCCCTGCTCGCAGAAAGCGGTTTAGACCGCATAGTCGACAAAGTAATAAGAGTAGACGCCCCAATCGAGACACGCATACAGCGAGCCATGCGCCGCGACGGAGCCACGCGCCAACAGATAGAAGCCCGAATACGAAGACAGAAAGAATACCCCAATCCGGATATAATCATCAATAACCTTTGAGGTTATTGATAAGGTTATGAGGTCGCTTCGCTTGTAAGGTTATAAGGTTATAAGGTTTTATACCTTTGACCTCAGAACCGAACAGAAAGACTAAATCCTATAACCACGTAAAAACCTTAAACACTTAAAAACTAAAAAAATAACCTCAAAACCTCACAAGCGAAGCGACCTAAAAACCTTATAACCAAAAGATAAACTTATAACCTTATAAAAAATGTTACAACGAGTACTTGCAATTTCCGGGAAGCCCGGACTTTACCTCCTTATTTCACGAGGCAGCCGCAGTTTAATCGTCGAGACCCTCGATGCCCAAAAGAAGCGTATGCCAGCCTTCGCAACGGACAAAGTCATCTCATTGGCAGACATCGCCATGTATACCGACGCCGAGGAAGTCCCCCTACGTCAAGTCTTCAAGACCATCTACGACCGCGAGAACGGACAGAAAGTCAGCCTCGACACCAAGAAAGCAACACGCGAAGAACTCTCAGCCTTCATGGAGACCGCCCTGCCTAACTACGACCGCGAGCGCGTATACCCCAACGACATGAAGAAGCTCATACAGTGGTACAACATACTCATAGAGAACGGCATCACCGACTTTGAGCAGCCCCAGGCAGCAGCAGAGACAGCCCAGTAACCCCCTCCTGTGACAGACAGTTACTACACCATAGCAGACACAGCAGAAGGAACCTACTCCGAACTACGGAGTAAGTTCCTCGCTTTCGCCATACCCATACAGACAGCCGAAGAAGCCTTAGAAAGAGTCGCACAATACCAGAAAGAATACTACGACGCACGCCACGTCTGCTGGGCATACCGACTCGGTCCCGACGGAGCAGAATATCGCAGCAACGACAACGGCGAGCCCAGCGGCACCGCAGGCAAACCCATCTTAGGGCAAATCATCTCGCAAAATCTCAGCGACACCCTCGTCATCGTCGTACGCTACTTCGGCGGCGTCAAGCTCGGCACCAGCGGTCTCATCGTAGCATACCGCACCGCAGCCCTCGAAGCCCTCACCGCAGCCACACGCAAAGAGCGACTTGTAGAGCAGCATCTCAGCCTAAATTTCAGCTACGACCACATGAACCTCGTCATGCGCATGGTCAAAGAGCTCCAACCCCGCATACTCGCCCAGACCTACAACGACGACGGCACCATCGCCATGACCATCGCCATACGTCAGAGCCTCGCAGAGCGAGTCGCCACATATTTCATAGTCAACGGACGCAGCGTAGTGACAACGACCCCTCAGAGCTAAGCCCCACCTCCACCTTACCGCCCCCCTTGAGAGAGCCGAACAAAATCTCACGCATCAGCAGCGGAGTAAGCTCGCGCGTAATCACCCTGTCCATCTCGCGAGCACCATACGTAGGATTAAAGCCCCTCGAAAGCATATACTCGCGCCCCTCAGGACACACAACCATCTCCACCCCCCTCTTAGCCAACCTCTCGCTAAGTAGACGCAACTTCTTGTCGAGAATCAGCCCAGCCATCTCCCTGTCCATATCGTTAAACACCACCGTCGCAGTCAGGCGATTGATGAACTCCGGCTTAAACAACCTCTTGAGCTGGTGATGCATAGCCTCACCCCTGCTCACCCCACCACCGAAGCCCACCGAAGCCTGCGAAGCAAACTGCGCCCCAGCATTGCTCGTCATGATGAGGATAACGCCACGGAAATCCACCTTATTGCCACGATTATCCGTCAGACGCCCATAGTCCATCACCTGCAGCAAGATATTGTAAATATCCGAATGCGCCTTCTCAATCTCATCGAGCAAAAGCACACAATTCGGGCTCCTCCTCACAGCGTCCGTCAGCAATCCCCCCTCATCAAAGCCCACATACCCCGCAGGCGAGCCAATCATCTTAGACACCGTATGTTTCTCCGTATACTCACTCATGTCAAAACGCACCAGCTCCATACCCATCTCCCGAGCCAGCGTGCGACACAACTCCGTCTTGCCCACACCCGTAGGCCCCACAAAGAGCAACGACGCAATCGGCTTCTCAGGGTCCGACAGCCCCGCCTTAGACATCATGACCGAGCTCACCACCGACTCCACAGCCTCATTCTGACCATAGATGTCAGCCTTGATACGCCCGTCCAGATCCATCAGCCCCTGAGCCACATCACCAGTAATCGCCTTAGCATCAATCCCACACACATCACTCAAGATGATGCGCACCACGTCCTCACCCACCCGTTGATAACGAGCCCCCATAGGCTTGCCAGCCTTGTTAAGCAAAAGATTAGCCCCCCTATAGACCCCAGCCTCATCAAGAATACTAATAGCCTTGCCCGGCAAGAAACGATCATGAATATGAGCCGCACTCAGCTCCACAGCCACCCTCACAGCCTCAGGCGTAAACCTCACCCCGTGAAACGCCTCATACTCACGCAACACCCCCGACGACAAGATACTAATCGTCTCCTCGACAGAAGGCTCCTTGACATCAACCTTCTCGATGCGGCTCACAATCGCCTTGTTAGGCACCACAAACTTATTCCACTCACGATACGTCGTACAACCCAAAATACGAAGATCATTACCCTCCAGATAAGGCTTAATCAAATCCGCAGCCGTCATGCCAGCCATACCCCCACCATTAGACACCATGACATTCTGGAAATCATCAAAATAAAGAATACAACGCCCCCGCGCCGCAGCCCCGTCGAGCACCGACTTCATACGCCTCTCAAACTCCCCATGAAAGCTCGAGCCAGCCAACATCGCCCCCATATCCACCTCATAAACCCTATAGTCCCACAACGTACGCGGCACCCTGCCATGATCCCCTATAAGCCTCACCAGCCCACGCACCATAGCCGACTTACCCACACCAGCCTCACCCACAAAAATCACGTGATGCCTGTCCCTGCGACACAGGCAACGCACCGTACGCAACAATTCCCCGTCACGCCCCACCAAATCCCCACAACCGGCATAGCGAGCCGTAAGATCCGACACATACTCCTCCCACGGTTCACGCTCAGCCGCCTCCTCCTCAGCCCCCACAGACGACACCCCCTCCTCAGCCCCCACAGGCAAGCCCCCAGCCACCCTGACCTCGATACCCTTGCCCTGCAAAGCCTCCATACCAGGAAGCACATTCATCAAGCCCGAATCCTTAAGCAGCCTCCCCAGCAAGTCAGCCCCCTGCCCCCCAAGCGGCTTCCCCCCCATGATAGCCGTAGCAAAGATACGCGGCACATGCACCCCCTCACGCTCCGACTCCCCGTCATAGCACTCCCTCAGACGCTCCACCACAGCCTCAGCGTCCCCACCCAAATACTTCGCCACAAAGCCATGAACCCCCACATCGTCGAGCTCCATAAACAAAGCGATGATATCAGGCGGAGCGATACGCTCCAGCTTCAAAGCCCCAAGCATATCGCACACCCTACGCATCTCAGGCGAAAGCTCCAGACGAAACTCCTCATACGGCGACACACGCTCCTGCACCAGATTATGCGCCAGCACCTCAGGAGCCATCATAATCGCACGCCTGTTATAACGATTGACATACTTGACAAACTCCGGCTGCTTGCAAATCTCAAGCAAAAGCAACTCCGGCGTCACAAAGCGGAAACGCCTCTCCTGCGCCTGCCCCAAGACCTTGGCAAAAGCGTCCAGAGCCCTCGGAGAAAACCTCGACGGATCAATATTGAACAATTCCTGAATCATCAGACCACCACTCAAAACTTATGAATCACCAGACCACTACGCAACTTAGGCTCAAACCACGTAGCCTTCGGAGGCATAATCCTGCCAGCATCAGCAATATCCATAATCTGCCTCATCGACACAGGATACAAAGCCAACGCCGCACGCATCTCCCCACTGTCCACCCTGCGCTTCAGCTCCTCCAAACCACGCAGTCCCCCCACGAAGTCAATACGATCCGACCTGCGCAAATCCCCCAGCTCCAAGATATCCTGCAAGATCAGCCTCGACGAGATATCCACATCAAGCACCCCCACAGGATCCGAATCATCATACGTCCCACGTCGCGCCGTCAAGCTGTACCACAGCCCATCGAGATAAAGCGAAAACTCATGCGCCACCCCCGGGCGATACACCTCGCTCCCACGCTCCACCACCTCGAAATTCACCCTCAGCCTCTCCAGAAACTCCTCCGACGACAACCCATTCAGATCCCTCAGCACCCTATTATAGTCAAGCACCGTCAGCTGGCTCTGCTGGAAACACACCGCCATAAAGAAGTTATACTCCTCGTCCCCCCTATGATTAGGATTCGCCGCAGCCCTCTCAGCCCCCACCAACGCCGCAGCAGCACTACGATGATGCCCGTCAGCAATATACAACGCAGGCATCGCATCAAACTCCTCCGTTATGGCACGAATATCATCATCGTCCGCCACACACCACAACCTGTGCCTGAACCCGTCCACAGGAGCCACGAAATCATACTCAGGCGCCAAAGCAGCATACCTGCGAATAATCCCATCAAGCCTCACATTGTCAGGAAAAGCAAAAAACACAGGCTCCACATTAGCACTGTTCACACGCACATGCCTCATGCGGTCCTCCTCCTTATCGCTACGCGTCAACTCATGCCTCTTGATGACCCCCGAACGATAATCATCCTGATGCGCACACACCACCAACCCATACTGAGTCACCTCGCGTCCCCCATTAGCAGGCAGGCACGACGTCTGCGCATAGATATAATACATCTCCTTCTCGTCCTCCCGCAGCCAGCCCTCACTCTGAAACAAGTCAAACTGCCTCCGAGCCTCAGCATAGACCCTCTCGTCATACTCACTCGTGCCCGGCTCAAAGTTAATCTCAGGCTTGATGATATGATACAGACTCATAGCATTGCCAGCAGCCTCCGCCCGAGCCTCCTCACTGTCAAGCACATCATACGGACGACACTCGACCATCTCCACCAGATGCTTAGGAGGGCGCAAGCCCCTAAAAGGTTTGATACGTGCCATAGACCAATCAGTTAAAGAACAAACAGAAAATCAATTAAGCTTAAACCTCGTCACCCCATCGCGCAAGAAAGCCACGATCTGTCGCGCCGCAGCAATACCGGCATTCACATTAGCCTCAGCCGTCTGCGCCCCCATCTTCTTAGGCGTAGCAAAATACCTCCCCGCACACTTCGACGCAAACTCCCCGTCCAAGTCAGGCTTGATATCCGTCACATACTTAATGTCCTCACGCACCTCCATCAGCGACAGAAGGCTCTCCTCGTCCACCACCTCCTTACGGGCAGTATTCACCAAGATGCCCCCCTTCTTCATCTTGCCCACCAGCTCAGCATTGATACTCCCCCTCGTCTCCGCCGTAGCCGGGATATGCAAGCTCACCACGTCACACAGCTCAAACAGCTCCTCCTGACACTTCGCAGCCCTCACCCCAGCAGCCTCAATCGCCTCAGCCGGGCAGAAAGCATCATAAGCCATCACCTCCATACCAAAGCCAGCAGCAATACGAGCCACATTACGCCCCACATTGCCAAAAGCCAAAATACCCAACTTCTTACCCTTCAGCTCCGTCCCCGAAGTCCCATTGTAGAAATTGCGCACCGCCATCACCAGCAAGCCAAACACCAGTTCAGCCACCGAATTAGCATTCTGCCCCGGAGTGTTCATCGCACACACACCAGCTTTCGTACACGCCTCCAAGTCGAGATTATCAAACCCCGCACCAGCGCGCACCACAATCTTCAGACGCTTAGCCGCAGCCACCACCTCAGCGTCCACCTTGTCCGAGCGAACGATCAAAGCATCAGCATCAGCCACAGCCTCCAACAGCTGTCCCTTCTCCGTATATTTCTCAAGCAAAGCCAGCTCATATCCAGCCTCGTCAGCGACACACTTAATACCGTCCACAGCAACCTTGCTAAACGGCTT
>CALZJL010000053.1 GCA_945787625.1 uncultured Prevotellaceae bacterium | reverse complement strand
TGCCATTTGCCTATGAGTGCGGTCTGGTAGCCTGCTTGCTGCATTAGCTTGGGCATTGTCTGCTGGCTACCGTCGAAGATGCCGTGCTCGTTGTTGGTGAAACCGTTCTTGTGGCTGTGCTTACCTGTCAGCATGCAGGCGCGGCTGGGACCTGAGAGACTGTTGGCGACAAAGCTGTTGCGAAAGAGAACTCCGTCTTGGGCTATGCGGTCTAAGTTGGGGGTCTGTACGGGACTGTTGCCATAGGCACTGAGCATCTGGGCGGTGTGATCGTCGGTCATGATGTAGACGATATTGGGGCGTTGGGCTTGCTGGGCGTATGCTCCTGCTGCCATCGCTACGAGGGGTAGGAAAATGGTTGGATTTTTCATGTTATCTTGTTGTTTGGTTTTTTTGTTGTTTGGTTGGTTGGTTTGTTGTTGGTTGGTTAGTTATTGTTTGCTTTGTTATTTGCTTTGTTGTATTAGTCGTTAGAACCAACTAAATAACTAAACAACAAAACAACTCTATTCACCCAATATTTTCTTTAGATATTTGCTGGTGTATCCAATTTTTTGTTTTGCTATTTCTTCCGGTGTGCCTTCTATCAGTAGTTGGCCTCCTCCTCGACCTCCATCGGGACCCATTTCTATTATCCAGTCTGCGCATTTGATGACGTCAAGATTGTGCTCTACGATTATCACGGTGTTGCCTTTGTCTACGAGTCGGTCGAGTACGCTGAGGAGCACTCTGATGTCTTCGAAATGGAGTCCGGTGGTAGGTTCGTCGAGAATGTAGAGGGTGCGCCCTGTGTCTCGTTTGGATAGCTCGGTGGCGAGCTTCACGCGCTGGCTCTCTCCGCCGGAGAGGGTGGTGCTCGACTGTCCTAATTTGATGTAGCCCAGACCTACGTCTTGAAGGACTTTGATTTTTTGTAGTATCGATGGCTGGTTTTCGAAGAATTCTACTGCTTGGTTGACTGTCATGTCGAGGACATCGGCGATGCTTTTGCCTTTGAAGCGTACTTCGAGGGTTTCGCGGTTGTAGCGTTTGCCCATACATTGCTCGCAGGGTACCATGACATCGGGTAGGAAATTCATTTCTATGCTGCGGTAGCCATTGCCTGTGCATGTTTCGCATCGTCCTCCTTTGACGTTGAAGGAGAATCTGCCTGGCTTGTAGCCTCTGACTTTTGACTCGGGGAGTTCTACGTAGAGGTTGCGTATGTCGTTGAATACGTTGGTGTATGTGGCGGGGTTGCTACGTGGGGTGCGACCCAGGGGACTTTGGTCTACGTCTACGACTTTGTCTATGTTTTCTATGCCTTCAAGGGTGTCGTATGCCAGAGGCTCTTTCTGTGAGCGGTAAAAGTGTTGTGACAAGATGGGGTGTAGCGTGTCGTTGATTAGGGTTGATTTGCCTGAGCCGCTTACGCCTGTCACGCATATTAGTTTGCCTAATGGGAATGTGGCTGTCACATTCTTGAGATTGTTGCCTCGCGCTCCTTTGAGTATGATGCTTTTGCCGTTTCCTTTGCGACGCTGGGTGGGTATCGTGATTCGCAGGCTCTTGGAGAGATACAGGCTCGTGAGGGTCTCTCGTTTGAGCATTTCTTTGTAGGTCCCTTGGTAGACTACTTCTCCGCCTTTGCGGCCTGCTCTCGGACCGATGTCGACAATCCAATCGGCGTTTTCCATCATCTCTTGGTCGTGCTCTACGACTATTACGGTGTTGCCGATGTCGCGCAGGGCTTTCAGCGAGTTGATGAGTCGGATATTGTCTCTCTGGTGGAGTCCTATGGAGGGTTCGTCGAGGATGTATAGTACGTTCACTAATTCTGAGCCTATCTGGGTGGCGAGCCGTATGCGTTGGCTCTCTCCACCGGAGAGTGTCGAGGTGGCTCGATTTAGTGATAGGTATTCTAATCCCACGTCTATCATAAACTTGAGTCGTGTGCGTATCTCCTTGAGTATCTCTGATGCTATCTGGCGTCGCTGCGATGTGAGTCTTCCCTCAACCGTTGTGGCCCACTGGTGTAGGTCGGTGAGATCCATCTCTGCAAGGTCTGAGATGTTTTTTCCGTCGATGAGGAAATGTAGTGATTCGCGCTTCAGTCTCTTGCCGCCACACTCTGGGCATACTGCTGTATGGTTGAATTGGTCAGCCCATTTCCTGGCTGCTGCACTCATCTCGGTGTCGGCCATCTGACGGATATATGCTGCGAGGGTGTCGTTGATGAGCTCTGCCCGTACCTCTTGTGGTATTTCTCCTATGGGAGTGTCTATGTTGTACCCTGCTCGTTCGAGGACGTGTCCCACTTGGCCGAAGATGGGGCTTTGACGCCATTTGCCCAGTGGTGCTACCCCACCCTGTCGTACGCTTAGTGTTGCGTCGGGATAGACTTTGTCCATGTCGATTAGTTGTACGTATCCCAAGCCTTTGCAGTGTGGACATGCTCCTTGTGGTGAGTTGAAGGAGAAATCGTGTGGTGCCGGGTCTCGGTATGCTATGCCTGAGGTGGGACACATCAGGCGTCTGCTGTAGTGGCGTACTTCCATAGTCTCTGCGTCGCATAGCATTATCAGACCCTTTCCTACTTGCATCGCTGTGGCGACGCTTTGTGCCAGCCGTTTGTCGTCTTTTGTCTGGACGCGCAGACGGTCTACTACGACCTCGATGCTGTGGTTCTTGTAGCGGTCTAACATCATGTCTGGGACGAGCTCCATGATTTCGCCGTCGATACGTACGTGTAGATAGCCTTTTTTTCGCACGCTCTCCAGGACCTCTCGATAATGGCCTTTGCGGTTTTGTACGATGGGAGCCATCACGTATACCTTGAGTCCGTTATACTGGTCGAGGAGGAGATTTACGATTTGCTCTTCTGTGTAGCGAACCATCTTCTCGCCGGTCACATAGGAGTATGCTTCTCCCACACGGGCATATAGCAGACGCAGGAAATCATATACTTCGGTTGTGGTCCCTACTGTCGAACGGGGATTGCGGTTGGTGGTCTTCTGCTCGATGCTGATGACTGGAGAGAGTCCTGTGACTTTGTCGACATCGGGTCGCGACATGCCACCCAGAAAATTGCGGGCGTATGCTGAGAAGGTCTCGATGTACCTGCGCTGACCTTCTGCATAGATGGTATCGAACGCCAACGATGACTTGCCCGAACCGCTCAGTCCGGTTATCACCGACAGGCTGTAACGGGGTATGGCTACGTCGATGTTCTTCAGATTATGTTCTCGCGCTCCTTCTATCTTGATAATCTCTTCACTCATTGAAATCCTCTGAATAGTTCGAATTATAGCTGGTCAGCACCGTTATTGTCTTCTTGATGCGATATCGGGTGCCATCTGCACCTTTGGCATTGCATACTAAATAATATGCTCCGTCTTTGGCCCATTTCCCTCCGATTCGCCCGTCCCAGCCGTCTGACGTCACGTCGTCCCAAGCGTAGACCCTCTGCCCCCAGCGATTGAATACGGCTGCATGAAACTCTACTATGCTCTGATACTCAATGGGGCGTAGGTAGTCATTCTGCCCGTCGCCATTGGGGCTGAAGGCGTTCGGGAAGGTAAGTCTGCTGTCGCTGATTTGCAGCGTAAAGATTGCCGCGTCTTGACCTTCGGCGGGGAAGACTATTGTTCTGCTCCCTTTGGTACATGATGCTGTGAATCTGATCCGATACAGGCCTTTGTTGCTAAACACGTAGTCTATGTCTGCATCGTATGCGCGCCTTACAGACTCAAAAGCACCGTTCATTGCCGTATCGAGCTCTATTTCCCAAAAATATGATACGTTCCACCCGTCAGTGTCTACGCCTCCTGCAGAGAAACGCCCTTCGAGTGGGGCATTCTGCACTTCAGTCAGAGAGAGCATACCAGGATATGAGACTGTTAGTGTCTTCGGGTCGGGATTCGACTTGGACGGTGAAGTAGTATATTCGGCGTAGGGTAGGAAATCGGGTAGGTTCTGAGCACGCGTAAGGCCTTTACTTAGCAGAGACAGACATAGTATGGTTATCAATCGTACTGACATCGGATAATGGTTTTTTCGACATATGGTAAAGTCTTTTGACAGCCAAAGGTAGAGAAAAAAATGCATAAAAACAAATAAAACAAGTTTTATTTTATACGTAGCGAGATTCTCAATATTTTTTCGTAACTTAGCGACCGATTACAAATAGCTGCGATATACAATGCGTATAATATTGACGACAATAATAGCTCTTGTCTCTACTCTTCGTGTTACGGCGCAGGTCGGCGAATTTCGCAATGATCTCGCCATCGGAGGGAGTGCTGGTGTCAACTTGAACCGTATCAGTTTTGATCCTCATGTGAGCCAACAGTTTCACATCGGGCCAGAGATTGGGGCAAGCATACGGTACACTTGTGAGCGTTACTTCAAGCTTGTCTGTGCCGTTCAGGCCGAAGTCAACTTTTCTCAAAAGGGGTGGAAGGAAATTATGGACGACGAGGTGCATTCCTATAGCCGCACCACCAACTATATCAACATTCCCTTTCTGGCACGTCTCGGCTACGGTCACGAGCGCAAGGGATTTATGGGATACGTGCTCGCAGGACCTCAGCTCGGTTTCTTTCTCAGCGAGAGCCAGTCGTATACGGGAGACTGGAGCGATGAGTACAAGGCCAGCATACAGGATCGCCGCATAGCCCAGCACGACATCAGTACCAGCAAGAAATTCGAGTATGGTATCACGGCAGGAGCAGGTATCGAGTATAGTCACCCCAAGGCAGGGCATTTCAGTCTCGATGCCCGATATTTTTTCGGACTTTCAGATATCTTCGGCAATTCAAAAAAAGATGCGTTCGGCCGTTCGGCGAACACATCTATCGCAATCAAATTATCCTACTACTTTGATGTCATCAAGACAAAAGCTCAATACAGATAGCCCTATCTCAAACGATCAAGGCTACGCACGAGCATTTCGTCCTTCAGTATGCCTCGAAAGGCCAGATATAGCAGCACGGCATTCACGGCAGGTATGGCAGCCCACACCGCCGGTCTCCACTCCCCTACGAGACCCTCGCCCATGAGGTATGCCATCGCGACATACACGCCATACCAGCCAAACTGCAGTATGATGCAGAACGAGCAAAAGCGCATCTGGGTGGCGCGGCGTCTGAACAGGAAAATGGCCATGAACTCCAGTACGAGGCACAAAGCCATGATGGCCGTCAGAGCCCAAGGGTGACCCTCAGTCCTCAGTTCAAAGAAAATACACAGCACGCTGAGTACGACGCATGCCAAAAGATAAAGCGACTGTATACGCTGGATCATGCTTCCTCCTCGGCCACGTCTTGAGCCAGACTACGGAAATAGACCTTGCCGTGTTCAAACTCGTCCAGGGCCAATAGCGTAGCCTTTGGCAGACGCTCGTAATAACGGCTGATCTCTATCTGCTCACGGTTTTCGAACACTTCGTCAAGCGAATCTGTACTTGAAGCGAATTCCTGAAGCTTCTGGTTCAGTTCCTGCTTTATCTCAGCACTGATTTGGTTCGCACGCTTAGCGATGATTGCCACACTCTCATAGATATTTCCCGTCTCCTCGCAAAGATTCATGATATCACGAGTCGTGGTGTTGGTAGGTGCTGTAGTTTTCTTGTAGTCCATATACTTGATTTTATATTTATCGTTTTTGTTGTTTTCTGACAATCAAATTCCCTCGGTGAGTTTCAGTCAACCACTTCGTCTCCCTTGGAATGAGTCCGAACAAATTCCGAACTCTTCACGAAGTACCCCTCCGCCTCCTTCATAAACTTGCTCTCAGGGAAATCATTCTTGAAGGCATAGTATTCATCAATACAGTCACGATAGCGATCCACACGCTTTACCTCGACGCTATTCTGAGCCAACTGAAACTTAGATCGCAGAATCAGCACAGACAGAGCCTCGCGACGCTCTGTCGTGGCGTAAGGGAAATCACGCAACGCATTCTGCGAAGTGACCACACAAGCCTCATAATTATTGCCTCCGAAAGCACAATTCATCGTGTAAGAGCCAAGGTCATAATAAAGTTTAGCCGCAAGATACTCCTTCTCGACTAACCTGTCCTGGAGGATGTAAATCATTTCCTGAGTCTCATCCTTGATTGACGAATTTGGGTAATACAACAGGAAATCCTGAAACTCCGACAAAGCAGCATACGTGCTCGTCTGGTCCAGACGAGGGTCGGGAATCAGCCGATACATGGCCAGACCACAATTATATCTCGCCAGTTCGACATTCTGCCCTTTCGGATAAGACTCATAGTACTTACGGAAATATTGCGAGGCAGACTCATAGTCGCCCGAGCGGAAATGCGACATAGCAGTCATGAATAGTGCCTCCTCAGCGTAAGCTGTCCCCCTCATCAGCGTCACGACATCAGAGAACAATACCGTCGCCGCACTATACTTTCCCTCAAAATAATACTGCTTGGCCACTTCGTACTTGTACTCGAAATCACGAGTGGTTTCCAAAGCACTCTGCTTAGAGCAGGATACCAAAGCACTCACAGCGAGCAAATACAAGACAAAAGCATTTTTCATACGAGACACAAGCAATTTCGCGCATAGGCGCACAATTCAGCGTGCAAAGATACAAACTATACTCCGAAAAAACAAAGAAAACAAAACTTTTTTTCTCTTTATCACCCACAAAACCACCCCACCCCCCAACCAGCAAACGAAAAATATCCTAACTTTGAGGCGATGAAATATCAACTCACCTCAAAATTTCACCCTACAGGCGACCAACCCGAAGCCATAGAGCAGCTCACCCAAGGCCTCAAGCAAGGTCTTGACGCTCAAGTCTTGCTCGGAGTCACGGGTAGCGGAAAAACATTTACAATAGCCAACGTCATAGCCAACGCTGGCAAACCCACCCTCATACTCTCACACAACAAGACCCTCGCCGCCCAGCTCTACGGCGAGATGAAGCAGTTCTTCCCATACAATGCCGTAGAATACTACGTCTCCTACTACGAGTACTACCAGCCAGAGGCGTACAATCCACATACCGACACGTACATTGAGAAAGACATGGCCATCAATGCCGAGATAGACAAACTGCGTCTCTCAGCCACTTCCGCACTACTCTCAGGTCGCAGCGATGTCATAGTAGTCAGCTCCGTATCGTGTATCTACGGCATGGGCAACCCAGCCAATCTCAGCGAGAATTCCATTGACATACGCATAGAGCAGCGTATCGACCGCAACGAACTCCTACGCCGTCTCGTCACCGCCCTGTACACACGCAACGACATCACCTTCGGGCGAGGCGACATACGCGTCATCGGCGACACCATCGACATATGGCTCGCCTATGCCGACACAATCGTGAGGGTCACCTTTTGGGACGATGAGATAGAAAGTATACAAGAGCTCGACACCGCCACCATGCAAAGCACGGCACAGTTCAGCGACTATCGCATCTATCCCGCCAATCTTTTCATGACCAGCAAAGACACTCAGGAGCAAGCGATACGCCAAATCGAAGAAGACCTCGAAAAACAAATCCAATACTTCAACAACATAGGCAAGACCACCGAAGCCACTCGTCTCGAACAACGAGTCCGCTACGACATCGAGATGATACGCGAACTCGGACACTGTTCAGGCATCGAAAACTATTCACGCTACTTCGACGGCCGCAAGGAAGGCCAACGCCCATACTGTCTCCTCGACTTTTTCCCGAAAGACTTTCTCCTCATCATAGACGAGAGCCACGAGACCGTCCCACAAATAGGAGCCATG
>CALZJL010000052.1 GCA_945787625.1 uncultured Prevotellaceae bacterium | reverse complement strand
ACCTTATAACCTCAAAACCTCAAAACCTTAAAAAAGCATCGCTGCTCCGCATACTGCTATGATGGCTCCTATGATTTCGATGGTGCGCACTTTGCTGCCGAAGAGGAGGTGTGAGGGCCAGATGATGAAGACGGGGGTGAGCGACATGAGGGTCTGTGCGACTCCGGCGTTTGTCATGCTGACGGCGAGGAGCGAGAGGCTGACTCCGAAGTAGGGGCCGAGGAGTACGGCTCCTGTGGTGGAGATGGCGGCTTTCCAACTGCGTAGGGGGAGGAGGAGTTTGTTTGTCTCGTGGCGTATGATGAGGGTGAGGCTGAATCCTGCCAGTCCCATCAGCCCGCGTATCATGGTGGCTGAGAATGCGAGCTGCATATTGGTGTCGGCGTTCCATGCGAGCATGCCCTGTTTGCTGAGTACGAGGCCTACGCCTTGTCCGAGGGCGGCTCCGATGGCGAGGAGTATGCCTCGCAGGGGGAGGTTGAATGTGAGGGGTGTCTTGCTGTGTTTTTTGTGGCTCTTGCCGAGGACGTTCATGCCTATGCCTGTGAGGGTGATGACCATGCCTGTGAGGCTGCGTAGGGTGAGACCTTCGTCCATGATGAGGTAGGCGGCGATGGCGGCAAAGGGTGAGGCGAGGGTCATGAAGAGCTGACCGAAGCGACTCCCGATGGCTTCGTAGCTGTGGAAGAGGCAGTAGTCGCCGAAGACGTAGCCTACGAAGCCGCTGGCGAGAAGCCATAGCCAGACTTCGGTGGTGGCGCCGGGGACTATGGCGCTTCCTGTCATCGCCCATACTGTGAGGAGTAGGAGGGGGACGGAGAGTAGCATGCGCCATACGTTGAACACGCTGGCTCCGATGCTGCGGCTGGCTACGTCGGCAAAGAGGGCGGTGCCTGTCCACATGATGGCGACGATGACGGATAGGAGGGCTCCCATGTGGCTATGCTTTGTAGAAGACGAAGATGACGGCGAGTATCATGCAGACGAAGGCTGCGAGGTGGTTCCAGTGGAGGGTCTCGCCGCGGAATGAGAGGGTGGTGTAGATGGTGAAGACGATGAGGGTGATGACTTCCTGGATTATCTTGAGCTGGAAGAGTGAGTAGGGGCCGCCGTTGCCTTGAAAGCCGAGACGGTTGGCTGGGACCATAAAGCAGTATTCCATGAGGGCAAGACCCCAGGAGATGAGTATGACGACGTAGAGGGGGGTGTTGCCGTGGATGACGTGCATGTCTTGGAGCTTGAGGTGTCCGTACCATGCGAGGGTCATGAAGATGTTGGAGATGATGAGTAGTATGATGGGTAGTATGTAGTGCATATCGTTTGTTGTATTTATATATTATTTATAATGTATCTGTGTGTTGGCTTATCGTGTAAGTGAGAATTTCATGGTCATGCCGAAGTCTTGGGTGACGGTGGGGTAGGCTGACGATGAGAGTAGGGGGTGTGCGCTTTGTCGGTCGTAGAAGATTGACATGGTGGCGAAACGGCTCATGGCGTAGTCTATCTGTATGGCTGTCTTGATGGCTTTGTTGCCTGAGGTGGCTTCGCTGAGGCGTGTCTGTATGTCGCGGCGGACTGCGCTCTGGCTGCGTATGCTGAAGTCGAAGCGCATGTTGAGTGAGTGTGCGAAGGTGTTTTTCTTGCGTACTTCGGTGTTGCTGCTTTGGGTGGTGTTGGTCTTGTTGTTCTGGCTTCTCTTGTTTTTCGCGGTGCTTCGCATGGTGCCTTTGTTGGGGTTGCGCCCGAAGAGGCTGGTGAGGGTGCTGAGCTTGAAGTCGTTGATCTTCCAGCCCCAGCCGATGATGAGGTCGTTGGAACGGGTCTCGTTGAGTTGTGCGCTGGTCATGGAGAGGGCGAGGACGCGGGTGGTGCGGTACTCGGCTTTGAAGGTCATGTTGTTGCGCAGGGTGACGTTGAGGCCTGCGAGGGGGGAGAAGCTTTCGTTGATGCTGACGGTGCTGATGTCGTAGCAGCTGTTGGGGCGGTAGCTGTCTGTGCTGCCGTCGCCGACGGACGATATGAAGCCGAGGTCGCGGCCGCTCATGTATTCGTACCACGCTGTGTAGGAGTTGTAGCTGCCTACGGTGTAGAGACTCTTGTAGCCGTGGGTGATGTTGACGCTCTTGAAGTGGTCGCGTATCCATGGGAGGTTGCCGAGGCCTTTGTAGGTGAGGCTCCAGTTTGGGAGCATACGGGTGATGGCGGGGAAGATGTCGAGCGAGCGGGTGGTGCCGCCGCCGCAGTATGCGGCGAGGAAGGCGGGTATCATGACGTCGCCGCTGTAGCGGTTGACGGGGGTGTTGTTTTGGGTCGATGTGGCTGTGCCGCCTGAGCCTACGTAGGTCTTGCCTGTGGGGTCTTTGGCTCCGATGTATTGCTGCTCGACTCGGTTCTGGTATACGGGGAGTAGGTCGCAGAATTTGTCGAAAGTGTTGCTCTGGTAGCCGTTCCCGACATTGCCGATGCCTTCGAAGGCCGACCCTATGGATATGGTGGTGATGCTGAATGAGCCGGTGCGTGTGGTGGGGCTGCCGCTATACATGTATTGTATGCTCTTGCTTTGGTTCATGGTGCGTGAGGCGTTGAGGTCTATCTTGAGGTCGGTGATGGGCTCGAGGGTGGCCTTGATCTGAAGGTCGCCTGTCGATGATGATGTGGCTGGGGTGGAGAGCTGGTTGTTGCTGCTGAGCCAGCCATTGTCGCGAGCTTTGTCGATGTATGAGTCGCTGACGAGTCCGAAGGCAAAGTCGAGACCGGGGGCAAAGCCGTTGGCTCCCATCTTGCGCTGACCGAGGAGGTCGCCTGCTTCGGGCATGAAGCCAGGGAGGGCGAGGTTGTAGTTGTCTTTGTATGAGATGCTGACGCTGCGTAGCGACATGGCAAGGCGTGCTGCGGCTTGGAGGTAGGGATACCATTTCTGCTCGCTGGCCTTGGGCTTGGGTATGACGTTGAAGCGTACGCGTATGGTGTCTTCGGGGCGTGTCTTGACTTCGATCTTGTTTTCGTCGACGCGGCGTGTCTTGACTTTGTATTCGTGGCCTTTCTCGTCTTGTATGCGTACCCAGACGCGTTTGGCTTTTTGGTTGTGGGTCAGTATGATGCTCGTGTCGGGGAGAAGCTTGAGGACTTGGCTGAAGCCTTTCTTTGTCTTTTTGGTGTCTTTCTGGGCTGAGATGCCTTTTGCGTTGGTCAGGGTATTGTCTTTGTTGAGGCGTGCCATGACGCTGTCGAGGGGCTCGCCGCTCTTTTGGGCTTCTTCTTTGGCCTTCTTGAGCAGTTCTTTTTCCTTCTCTTTGGCTTTGCGCTTTTCTTCGTCGGCTTTGCGCTTTGCTTCGACTTTCTTGTTGGCTTCGCTGCGGGCGTTGGTGGCGGCGAATTTTTTGTTGGCTTCCTTGAGGAACTTGGAGTGGTTGTAGAGGGTCTCCATGGCGAGCTTGCCGTTGAGGTTGATGCTGCGGTGGGTATTGATGGTGTTGCCCATGCTGCTGCCGTCTTGGAGCTCGGCTCCGCGCTTCCATGAGTAGGTGCTGTTGTAGGTGCCGTCGGCGGTGATCCAGTCAAAGCAGGGTATCTTGTTGATGGGAAGCTTGTATGACATGGTGACGCTTTGGCTGTAGTCGAGAGGACGTCCGAAGTGGGCGAGGCTGTGTTTGACGCTGTCTTTCCATGCGGTGTAGTCGTCGGGGTAGAGTTCTTTGTTGACTACGCGGTTGGGCTGCTCGACTTCGGCGTGGGTGGCGCTCTGGAAGGTGAAGTGGAGTGCTTTAAACAGATCCCAGCGGAGTGAGAACTGACGGTTCCATAGGTATTGGCTGCTCCAGACTACGGGGATATTGCGCGAGTCGACGCTGTTCTCGACGTCGCGTTCTTGCAGCTCGTAGTAGGTGCGGCCAAGGTCGGTACTGAAGGTTATGCTTTGTGGGGCAAGGGCTATGTTCTGCTCCTTGATGATCTGTGCCCATTTGCTCTTGGTCTTCCAGTTCTTGAATGGCTCCCAGTTTTTCCAGTTGGGGTTCCAGGCGTATTTGAGTGAGGCTTTCCATGCGGTGTTTTTCTCGTAGACGGTGGTCTCGCCTTTCTTGTGGGTGCTGCTCTGGGAGTATGAGAAGGTGAGATTGGCGGGGTCGTAGGGCATGGGGTGCTTCTTGTTGGTGACGATGTTGACTCGAGCTCCTGAGATTGAGAGGTTTTTGCTGGTGGTGGTGCTTATGGTGATGTCTGACAATGAGTCGCGCTGCGCTTCGTCGCTCATGGCTTCGAGGGCGTCGGAGAGCTTCATGTCGGTGTCAAGGGGGTTGTATTTGGGCTTGACGATGTCTTTGCTGTAGCTGTAGTAGAAGGGGACGCTGACCTTGGCTTTGTCGGGGAGTAGCTTGCCGAGGTCGAGGTTGGTGGTGAACTGGTATTGGTAAGAGTCTTTGTCGGTGCGCTCTTGTACGGTCTGCTCTATGCCTCCGTATCCGGCGGTGACAATTTTGCCGTTGGCGTTGAAGGAGCCTATGTCGGAGAGCTGTATGTTGAGGGTGCCTTGGGCTGCCCAGCCTCCTTCATTGGTGAACTCCTGTAGGCGCAGCTCGTTGACCCAGACTTCGACGCTCCTGCTGGCGGCGGCGTGGTTGCGTATGCCTATCATGATGGTCTTGACTTCGCCGAGGGAGGGGTTGCCGATGATGGCTATGCGGTTGTTGGGCTTGTCGGGGTCGTAGCTGGTGTAGAGCTGGTTGTAGCTGATGTTGTTCTTGTTGCGGAGCTTCTTGAGCTCGACGAGCATGTCGAGGTCGAAGTCGAGCATATTGCCTTCGGGCCATACCTTCTCGCGGTCTTCGGGCGAGTTGTTGCTGTATTTGCCTGTGGTGCGTACGGGAGTGAGCTGGAGGGGCACTTCGTACTCGTAGTAGTTGTTGCGGTAGTCGGAGCCGAGGCGTATGAAGACGGAGACTTCGCCGTCGCGCAGGTCGGTGTGGTCTGCGTCGCCTGAGTCGAGGGTGTTGGCGTGGGTGAAGAGCTGGATATGCTTGTATTTGCGCATGTCGTACTTGACGTTCTTGTAGACGGCGCATGCGTCGTTGGAGCTCAGCTGCTTGACGGTGAGGGCAAGGGCTTGCTCGTTGCTTTCCATCATGGTGCCGCTGCTCGTGTCGCTGATGCGGCTGATGCCTGGGGGTACTACGTAGTTGACGGGCTTGCGATCGTTGTTTTCTTCGATGTTGACGGCGGTGACGGTGAAGTCGCGCATGCCGCTGCCTGTGCCGCCGCCTGTGTAGAGCGAGCTGTTGTAGCTGCGCCAGTCTCCGTGGACGAGGTCGAGGGTGCCGAATCGCAATACTACGGAGTCGGCGAAGTTGGTCATGTACATACGCATGAACCTGATGCTCGAGAAGTCGGTGATGCCGCCTACGGACTTGCGGCTGGAGTCGTTGAGGGGTATGCGTATGAGGTACCACTTGATCTTGTCGGTCGAGCCGTCGCGCAGGGTGACTGAGGCTTCGCGTATGTCTGAGACGTAGTTGTTGCCGATGTTGGCAAGGTCGTTGGGGCGTACGCTGAGACGGTATTCCCAGTAGCGTTCTTTCTCGTTGAGGGTGTAGTCGGTGTTGATGTCTTCGACGTCGGGGGTGGATTTCCATGCCGTCTCGTAGCGGTATTGACCGCTCTCGGGCGAGTTGCCTTGTGGCATGTTGATGCGTTTGTAGCGGTCGAGTATGCTGACTTGTGCTTGGTCGTAGTCGTCGCCGCGGAAGTAATGATAGTTGTCGTTGGCGGGGTCGTTCATGAGCTGGGTGCGCACGGTGTCGGGGAGGGTGCTGAGTGGGCCGCTTTCGAGGTCGTTGTAGAATCGGGCATATTCGTCGAAGAGCTTCTCGTCTTCGTCGCTGAGACCATTGAGTCCGAGGTCTTGCTTTTCGCGTGCTCCTTCGGAGTTGTTGAAGGCGTAGGTGATGCTGTTCGTGCGTGGGACGCGACCCCACTTGGTCTCTTCTATATAGTCCGCGTTGCCGTCGATGGGCAGACCGCTCTCGTATGACTTCTTGCCGTCTTTGAGTATGTCTTCGCTGATTTCTCCGAGGTTGAAGTAGAGGTCACCGCCTCCGTTGTTGTCGTAGTGGAAGGGATCCATCAGCCAGAATTCGATGTATTCGATGTTTTGCGATTCGAAGTCGGTGTTGTCTATCTTGCGCATCATGCCTCCCCATCGGCTTGTGGGGTTGAGTAGCTCGCCTGTGCTGGGGTCTACGTCGCGTGTCAGGTTGTATGGGCCGCGCTCCTTGGGGTAGTAGGCGAGGTTGAGTACGTTGAGCAGGGAATTGCTGTTGTAGCTTGTCTGCGATTTGTTGGGGTATAGCTCAAGCTCGTAGACGCCGCGGACGTAGTGGTTGGAGAGCTGCTTGAGGTCGCTCTTGATGTGGCTTGGTGTGAGGGTGGAGCTGCGGTTGGTGAAGATGGGGTCTATGCAGTACCATGCGAGAAGGGCTCGGTTGTAGCCGTAGGTGATGTCGTTGGTGAGCTTGCTCTCGGGGAAACGTTCGCTTTCGGGGGTCGAGGCGAGCTGCCAGTATGTGGGCTGTATGAGGCTGGTCTTCTTTTTGGTGTCTTCGAAATCGTCGATGTATGAGGCTCCTCCCTGGGCACTTGACGACATTCCTGCTATGAGTTGGGCTACCTGTCCGTCAAATGTGATTTGGCTGGGGCGTGTGGCGTTGATGAAAGGTATCTTGTCGATGAGGTTGGTGAGCCACTGGGCTTTGTGCTTCCATGAGATGTGGGCTCCCCAGAGTACGTTTTTGAGGGCTTCGTTACCCATGGATATCTTGGTGGTAAGAGGCTGCTCAACGAGGTATTGTACGGTGCCGCCGAAGGTGAGGCTCTTGCTGGCTTCGTAGTCAAAGTTGAACCCGAGGAATGTCTTACGCTGCATTCCGTATGTGTCGTTGCTCTCTACGGAGGCGTCTATCTTGGTGCCTGCGTCGATGATGCTCTGGTTGATGATGGTCACTATGCCGCTGGCGTAGTCTACGGTATAGTCGCTGTTTTCGGTGAGGGTCACGCCTCCTGCTGTGACGGTGACTGAGCCTGGGGCCAGATTGTATGCTCCGAGGTTTATCTCGTTGGCCGAGGAGCCTTTGTATTCGCCCGTGAGGAGGAACTTGTTCTTCTCTGCCATCTGCTTGGCGGTGGTCTTGGTCTCGCTGTATAGCTCGGGGAAACTGTATCGCTGGGCTATCTCCTGGCTGCATCCCTGAGAGATAATCCAGTCGTAGAGATGCTGACCGAAGGGCTCGGCTACGGGGAAGTAGATGCGCCCTTTGTAGATGGTGTAACCCTCGACGTAGTCAAACTGCCCGTTGGGGTAGGGCTTGTTGGCTGCATCGAGGCGGTCGAGCCCCATGGCACGGAGCAGTATGGTCTCGCGAAGGTGCTCGTAAGGCAGGTATGAGAGGTAGAGTCCTGTGGAGTCGGACTGGTATTTGATGTCGAGCTTGAACTTGTCTTTTTGTGTGGAGGTGGCTCCGAGGGAATAGACGTTGCGCATCATGAGCTTCCAGATACGGCTCTGGGGGGTGGTGGCGCTGCCGTGTATCATCTTGACGAGTAGTGCGCTGTTGGTGTCGGTGATGTCGGAGGCGAACTCGCCGACTTTGTATGTCTTGCCGCCGGCTACGTATTCGTATGCTACGGCGAGGATGTCGTCGGGTTGGAGTGTAGTGTTGAGGGTGATGGTGCCGAGCTCGGCATTCAGGTGGTAGTCACTACTGGTCAGCAGCTTGGCAGACTGGAGCTTGTCGTAGTCTACTGAGCCTTCGAGGTGGTATGTGTTTTCAAGTAGGAGACTGGCTTTTGTGATGTCGCGTATGTCTGCGTTGCCAGCGAGGGTGCTGTACTCGTTGTTTGAACTGTTGTCGGGCAGCTGTGATGCTCCTTG
>CALZJL010000051.1 GCA_945787625.1 uncultured Prevotellaceae bacterium | reverse complement strand
CAACCAAATAACAAAAAACCAAATAACAAAAAAATATGACTGAACTGGAACTCAAGTATGGTTGCAACCCCAACCAAAAGCCTTCAAGGGTGTTTATGGAGGAGGGAGAACTTCCTTTCAAGGTGTTGAACGGGCGTCCGGGTTACATCAACTTTTTGGATGCCCTTAATTCCTGGCAATTGGTCAAGGAACTGAAGGAGGCGACGGGTTTGCCTTCGGCTGCGAGCTTCAAACACGTTAGTCCTGCGGGGGCTGCTGTAGGTCTGCCTTTGAGCGACACTCTGAAGAAGATATATTTCGTCGATGACGCTCCTCTGCCTTTGACGCCGATAGCCTGTGCTTACGCTCGTGCTCGTGGTGCTGACCGCATGAGCTCGTATGGTGACTTTATCGCTCTCTCTGATGTGTGTGACGAGTCGGTGGCTCGACTGATCAATCGCGAGGTGAGCGACGGTGTGATTGCTCCTGGCTATACGACTGAGGCGCTTGAGGTGCTGAAGGCCAAGCGCAAGGGTACGTATAATGTCATTGAGATTGACCCGGCATACCGTCCTGCGCCTGTGGAGCGCAAGCAGTGTTTCGGCGTCACGTTTGAGCAGGGGCGCAATGAGATAAATCTGGCTGACGATGCCCTGTTTGAGAATATTCCTACTCAAAACAAGGTGTTCCCAGCCGAGGCAAAGCGTGATTTGATTATCGCTCTGATTACTCTCAAGTACACGCAGTCTAACAGCGTATGCTATGTCAAGGACGGTCAGGCTATTGGTATTGGAGCGGGTCAGCAGAGCCGTATACATTGTACTCGTCTGGCTGGAAACAAGGCTGATATATGGTGGCTGCGGCAGCACCCTAAGGTGATGGCTCTCCCCTTTGTACCGGGCATACGTCGAGCTGACCGCGACAATACGATTGACATTTATATCGGTCCTGAACGTGATGACGTGCTGCGCGAGGGTGAGTGGCAGAAGTTCTTCACCGAGAAGCCCGAACCTCTGACGGCTGAGGAAGTACGGGATTGGCTTGCTCAGAATACTGGCGTGTGTCTGGGCTCTGATGCTTTCTTCCCCTTTGGCGACAATATCGAGCGTGCTCACAAGTCGGGCGTGGAGTATGTAGCTCAGGCTGGCGGCTCTGTGCGTGATGATCATGTTATCGAGACCTGTGACAAGTATGGTATCGCCATGGCGTTCACGGGAGTACGTCTGTTCCATCATTAACAGGTGATTATGTCTGGCGTTTTCGGTGGTGATGATATAGACTCTGTAATTCTCGGCGGTATCACGTTTCGTGGTGGTGCAAAGAAGGTGAGACCTGCTACTGAGGGGACTAAGGTGAAGACCAAAGCCAAAAAGAAGCAGTATATCACTGGTGCTCACGGTAGTGGTGCTGCCAAGAAGAAAGCGGAGATTCGTGCGAGGCGTGCTGCCCGTCCGAGTCAGCGTAAGGGTTAAAGTGAAATCTGGACTGACTATAATATTGCTTATGATATTCCCTCTCCTGACTATGGCTCAGGAGAGGGATTCTGTGTGCGCAGATTCTGAGACAAGCAGTATGCGTGAGCTGACGGTGTATGGCAGGAGGAGCGAAGAGATTGTCCCCAGTCAGCGTCTTTCGGGGAAAAGGCTTGAGGCTTTGTCGTCGTTCTCGGTGGCAGATGCGATGCGTTATTTCAGTGGTGTGCAGATAAAGGATTATGGGGGTGTGGGTGGTCTCAAGACAGTGGACGTACGTAGTATGGGGTCTAATCACATGGGGGTATTTTATGATGGCATACAGTTGGGAAATGCCCAGAATGGTCTTGTAGATCTTGGGCGGTTCTCGTTGGAGAATGTCGAAGAGATAGCTCTGTATAACGGTCAGAAGGCTCAATTGTTTCAAAGTGCCCGTGATTTTGGTACGAGCGGCTCTGTGTATATCCGGACTCGAAGACCGAGGTTTGAATATGGCGAGAGGTTCAACCTGAGATTTGTACTCAAGGGTGGAAGTTTCGGACAGATAAATCCTGCATTGGTGTGGGAGCAGAAATGGTCTGGGAGAGTATCTTCGAGTCTGAGTGCAGAGTATCTGGGGGCGTCGGGGAAGTATAGCTTCAGGTACCGTAGGGTGCTGCCTTCGGGAGTGGTGGCGTGGGATACTACGGCTGTGCGTCAGAACGGGGACATCAGGGCTATGCGCTATGAGGGGAGCGTCTTTGGCATGACGAAGCGTGGAACATGGAACGCCAAGGCGTATTATTATGACAGTGAGAGGGGAATCCCTGGCGCTATCGTCAACAATGTATGGCATTTCGCCCAGCGACAATGGGATCGTAATGCCTTTGTGCAGGGGCAGTGGACTCATCACGTGTCGGACCGTTATAAATTGCAGCTTTCTGCGAAGTATGCCTATGATTGGTTGCGGTATCTTAATCCCGACACTACGACGATGTATATTGACAACAAGTTTGCACAACACGAATTATATCTGTCGGCTGTGAATCATTTTACCATTTCCCGTGGTTGGGAGGCAAGTGTGAGCGCAGACTATCAGTATAACACATTGTCGGCTAATTTGGTAAATTTCAAATACCCGAGGCGTAACTCTCTGCTCGTGGCTTTTGCGTCGCAATATGAAGTGGGGAGATTCAAGGCTCTGGCAAGTGTGTTGGGTACGAATGTGTTTGACTCCAGCGTGTCGGAGAGTTCGGCTCTCAGCCGATGGACTCCAGCACTATACTTGAGCTATGCCCTGCTTAGGGGAGAGGCTGATCTGTCGTTGCGTGCCTTTTATAAGAAGATCTTCCGTATGCCTACGTTTAATGACCTGTATTATACGGAGGTAGGCAATTCCAAGCTTGAGCCTGAGGACACACAGCAGTTCGACCTTGGGGGGATATATTCACAGGATTGGCATAGTGGCTGGCTGCGACATCTTGAGGTCAAGGCAGACGGGTATTACAATATGGTGGACAACAAGATTGTGGCAATACCTAAGGGTAGCGGTCAGTATCGATGGATGATGATGAATATCGGCAAGGTGCGTATTGCTGGATTTGAGGCGACGGCCGAGATGGTGTTGCGCCTGTGTAGCGACGTGAGTCTGACGTTGTGTGCCAACTATACATACCAGAGGGCCATGGATATGACTGACCCTGAGGACAATGATACCTATTCGGGCACGTATGGGGGGCAGATAGCGTATATTCCCTGGCATAGCGGTAGCGTGGTGGGCAATTTGGCGTGGAGAGGGCTTTCGCTCAATTATTCGTTTGTCTATGTGGGTGAGCGTTATCATTCGAGTGCGAACATTCGCGAGAACTACGAGCAGCCATGGTACACTCATGATCTCAGCCTAAGCTATACTCATGTGTTTGCGGGGTGGAGGGGCAAGAGGGGCTTGCCTAAGTGTGTGACTCTCGCCTTGGAGTGTAACAATGTCTTTGACCAGCAGTATGAGGTGGTATTGAACTATCCTATGCCCGGTCGTAACTGGAAGGGGGTGATGAGGATTGAATTATGAGATGTAGGATAATAATAGTGTTACTCGCCTGCATGGCTGTGGTTTCGTGCCGCCATGATGTGATGATATTCCCAGTCGAAGAGGAAGACAGGGGCGAGGTGCAGCAAGGGCCGGTCACGGGATTTTATCTGCTCAACGAGGGTAATATGGGGAGCAACAAGTGTACTCTCGACTTTTATGACTATGGGACGGCCACGTATACGCGTAATATTTATGGGAATGCCAATCCTGATGTGGTCAAGGAGCTGGGCGATGTGGGCAACGACTTGCAGATATACGGCTCGAAGTTGTGGGCTGTAGTGAATTGCAGCAACAAGATCGAGGTGATGGACGCTGGTAGTGCACGGCGTATCGGACAGGTGGATATTCCCAATTGCCGCTATATCGCTTTTAATGGGGGATATGCGTATTGTACGAGTTATGCCGGACCGGTACAGATAGATCCTGACTATAAGCAGTTAGGCTATGTAGCCAAGATTGATACGGCTACGCTTGAGGTGGTAGACAGGTGTGTGGTGGGGTTCCAGCCAGACGGGATCGCTGTGGTCGGCGGTCGCATCTATGTGGCTAACAGCGGTGGGTATATGCCTGAGAACTACGAGAACACTTTGTCTGTCGTTGATATTGCCACATTCAGCGAGGTGGGGAGAATAAGCGTGGCGGTGAATCTGCACAATGTGCTTGCTGACCGTATGGGACGCTTGTGGGTGACAAGCAGGGGTGATTATTATGATACGATGGCTTCGCTCTATGTGGTTGACAATCTCGGTGGTGACTCTCCTCGGGTACGTGAGGTGACTGACGAATATGGTGCTAAGGTGCCGGTGTCGTCCATGTGTCTCTGCGGAGACTCGATTTATTATGTCGGCAACCAGTTCTCTTACATCACGTATCAGAATGATGTCACGTATGGAATCATCGACGTCAACAGGGCTTCGGCAGTGAATCGGGGCTTCATCTCTGACGGTTCTGATGCGAGGATTTCGATGCCCTACTCTATTGCGGTCAATCCGACCAATGATGAAATATTGATTGGCGATGCCAAGAATTACGTCAACCCAGGGAGGCTGTTCTGCTATGGGGCTGACGGTATACTGAAATGGGACGTGCGTACTGGAGATATTCCTGCGCATATAGTTTTTGTATATTGATTGTTGTTTGGTTGTTTGGTTATTTAGTTGTTTAGTTGGTTCTAACGACTATCCACGACCAACCAACAAGAATAACAAAACAAACAACCAAACAACAAAATAACAAAATAACAAAAAATGAATCTAAACTTGCGAATAGGTACTTTTGTCGCTACTTTGTCTATGGCGGCTGGTGTTTACTCCCAAAGCAGCAATCCGTACATCACCAAGGTGTATGAATATCGTCCTGCTCCCGGACAGTTTGTCAATACCATGCCTGAGTGGGAGGAAGGTGACGGTGAGGCGGAAATGATCGCCAAGTGTGAGGAACTGCTCGTAGGTGATGATGCCAGTATGGTTTGTCTGGGGGCTTATGGTGGATACATTACGTTCGGTTTTGACCACCCATTGGTCAATGTGCCGGGACAGTACGACCTGTTTATCAAGGGAAATGCCTTCATCTCGTCAAGTGCGGACGACGGGGGCAATAGCGAGCCTGGCATCGTGATGGTCAGCGTGGATGACAACGGCAACGGACTGCCTGACGATGAATGGTATGAGCTGAGTGGCTCTGCTGATGTTGACAGTGTGGGCAAGGTAGACTACGGGTATGAAATAACGTATACCTATGCGCCTATGGAGTCTGTACCTTGGACAGACAACCGGGGGCAGACGGGTGCGGTCGAACGCAATGCCTTTCATTCGCAGGAGTATTTCCCCATGTGGCTTGCCGACGAGGGACAAATCACGTTTAGCGGCACGTTGCTGCCGGGGAATGCCTACTACAGAGGGACGTTGTGCGTGTTGCGTGCGTTGCGTTTCGGTTATGTTGATAATTTGCCTAACTATGTAGGCGGCGAAAGAAACCCAGCCTGTTGCTTCAATTTGGATTGGGCTGTAGACAGGAACCGTCGTCGTGTCAGCCTTGACCATGTCGATTTTGTAAGAGTATATTGTGCTGTGAACCAGTGTATGCCTATGATTGGCGAGACGAGTACGGAGTTTGCTGGTGCTGAAGACTTGCATCCTGAGGAGATTCCTACGAGTATTGACTTGATACGGACTGATGTAAGCGGACGAACCTCTGAGATGTATGATCTCATGGGGCGCAGGGTGAGAGGGAAATATGAAGGAGTGATGATAGTCAATGGTTTTTTAGTTTTTTAGTTATTTGGTGGTTTGGTGGTTTAGTTGGTTCTAATGACTACGATAACCGTATACCAAAACAAACAACAAAAGACCCAAACAACCAAATAGCCAAAAAAACTAAACAACAAAACTTGGATTTGTTCCCACTTATTCGTAACTTTGGGCACGAAAAATGTCAGACTGATTGGAGATTTGTATGAAAAATATTAGTGTAAAGGGAAAAGGAAGCGTCGTATTTGGAGCTGTTTTGACTCTCATCTTGTGTAGTGGCTGCAATCAGTATGACGAAAATTTTACGCCTGATTATGCTGTCGTGACCAACACTTTTGAAGAGGATATGCCTGTCGGTATCTGGGATTTACTGCAGCCGGTAAACGTTGTGACCGGAGAGGGCATTGGCTATGACGGCTCCAAAAATTGCGTGCAGATTTCTGAACGACCTATCGAATTCTCGTTTGATGCAGACGAACAGGGCAATTCTGCGTACGTATACGATGCGGTGTATGTGTGCTGTGCGTCGGAAGTGGCAAATGTGAGGTTTGAGGGTACCTTTGTAGGCAAGGAGGGTAATGATGTGAGTCGCTCCGTGACGGTCGAGCTGACTCGCGAGGTGAACGCTGACAGCGGCTACCCTATGTGGGTAAGGGTGGATTTGGCCATGCTCAGCTATGATGTCAGCGCAAAAACGTATTCTCCCCTGAAGAGCCTGACGGTGGTGGCGTTTAACCCAGCCAAGGATGGCAATGTGCCGCTGGTCTATCTAGACAATGTCTCTGTACGCCTATTTTAGCCAGGCGTTGGTGCGCAGGCCTTTGCCCGTGTCCTGAGGCTTGACCACGAGAGTGGCGCGTGCGCCCTGCAGGCGTATGCTGATGTCGGCACTGGAGATCCAGTCTACCCAATGAAGTCGCAGATTGAGGGTGTTGGGATCGCTCCATGCGTAGGAACCTGCTACGTGCCACGTCTTGGGCAGGTTGGAGAAGTTGTTCATGAACGGGCGCGGGCAGTAGGGATTGCCGTTTATCTCGCTTTCGATCCATTCGTTGTAGCCGAGCTTGATATTGTAGGTGCGGCGTTGCTTGTCGGTGACGCGCAGTCTGACGCCTTCGTAGCTGAGGTTTATGACGAGCGATGTCCAGCCGAGCATGTTGTCGGCAAGGGCGAGCGAGATGTTCCGGTGGTTGTATTTGGGGCTTTGCCGCTCACCGCGTATGGGACGGAGGTGGTATGACTGTTGGGCTTTGCGGAGTTCGGTGAGGTTGGCTCCAGGGGTGAGGGGACGTGGACAGCAGTTGCGCGAGAGCAGGTTGTTTATCCAGCGGTGGAAGGGGACGTTGCCGTGGTTGCATTGCGTGATGGTGATGACCATGTCTTCGGCAGGCATCACGTAGATATATTGTCCGTAGGCCCCGTTGGCTTGAGCCCAGCCTTCGTCTTTGAACTGCCACATCTGATATCCATAGTTCTTACGCTCTGTCTGGGTGGTCATCATCTCCTTGACCCACCACGATGGTATGAGTTGGACTCCATGCTGTATGCCTCCGCGGAGCAGCAGCTGACCGAAGCGCGCCATGCTTTCGGGCTTCATGTAGAGTCCCCAACCTCCACAGCTGATACCCTCGGGACTTTCTTCCCACGCAGCTTCGTGTATGCCCAAAGGTACGAACAGCCGCTCCTGTAGGAAGTCCATGAGGGTCATGCCCGTGACTGTCTGGATTATAGCCGAGAGTATGTAGGTGTCTATGCTGTCATACGCCCACAACTCACCTGGTGCAGCCTTGGGTCTGGTGTTGAGATAGGCCCTGAGCCAGTTGGTCTCATAGGTGCGCATTCTCGTGTCGACGGCAAGGCCGCTTTCCATGGTTAGCAGGTCGCGAATGCGTATGTTGCGTATGGTGTCGGAAGTGAGTGAGTCAATGTATTGGGACAGGTATTTGCCTATCGAGTCGTTGAGCGAGAGGATGCTATCCTGTATGCACATTCCGACGGCTGCAGCTGTAAAGGTCTTGGAGGTGGAGTACATGGTGCTGCCATACTCTTTCTTCCATGGGCTGGGGTATATTTCGGCGATGACGTGTCCGTGGCGCATGATTATACAAGAGTGGATATAGGTGCTCTTGGCTGACATCAGGCTGTCGAAAAACTGCCTGACATAGCGCGAGTCAAGACCCTCGGCTTCGGGGGTGCTCCGTACGAGGTGACTTATCTGTGC
>CALZJL010000050.1 GCA_945787625.1 uncultured Prevotellaceae bacterium | reverse complement strand
CCCAAAACGTGGGCAGTATCTACCGCATCGTATCGAATGGCTCTGACAAGGCCGTAACTTCGATGGGCAACGACCTGAGTTCGGCTGTAGAGCTGGCAGACGTTGATGAAGACAGTGAGTCGCAGATGTGGGCTCTCATATCAAACAGTAATACAGAGACATACGGTCTATACAACATAGCATCGTGCAGGAGCATTGACATGGCCTTGCAAAACAATGGCAAGCTCTTGCAGTGGAAGACAGACCTGAGCAACACCAATCAAGTCTTCACCATCAAGAGTCCCGGCATTGCCGGGTCGGCAGTACAGCTGCTTTGCGCCTCCGACGAGTCCAAGGCCGTGACTCGCGATGCAAATGGAGCCTTATGGATGCGCCAGGACCTCACATCGACCGACACATATTTTGAGATGGTCGAAGTGGCTGACGTCATGGAGCATCACATACCCCTTCCCTTCAGGACGTATATCATCACGAGCGTAGCCTCGGGCAAGGCCATCTCCAACGGCGGCAGAATGGACAACGATGCCGTCATCATCACCGAGACCCCAGATGCCAAATCGCAAGGGCAGATGTGGACCCTCAACCTCCCCGCCCTGACCAAGACGTACACCAATTGGTTCCAGCTTCTCAACAAGAGTTGCGGCAAATGTATCGACGCAGCCTTAAATGCCGGCGCGAATGCCAAGCCACCCCTGCAATGGACTCAAGACAAAACCTTAGACTACCCCAACTGGAACCAGATGTTCCAGATCGTCAAGGTCGAAGGTCAGACAGACACTTATCGCCTCTTGGTAAGCAAAAACGTAGGCACCCGACAGAGCCCCGAGCACGAGTTCTATAACTTTGCCGTCAATGAGCAAGGCGAAGTATATCTCTCTAAGGAAGGCGAAGATGTCGGCAGCGATGCATGGTTCCGCTTCAGTCCAGTAAGTGACAACGATCTTCCCAAAGGGCTATACTGGCAAGACGAAACAATCTTTGAGGAAAACAAGGAAGCAGGCCACGCCACATATATCCCCTATTCCAACACCGACGCCCTTCGCGCCGACGCACGCTACGACAAGCCCTGGCTCGACCCCGTGGGGAGCAGACGATGGCAGAATCTCGGAGGCATGTGGCGGCTCAAGTGGAACGTACTCAACGCCGAGCTCACTATGCCAGGCGAGACAGATTTTTACGGCGACGAAGTCGATGCCACAACGTGGGACGAAGTAAAAGTGCCAGGCTGTCTCGAAATGCAAGGCTGGGGCAAACCCCTCTATATCAACGTAGAATATCCCTTCGCAGACCAACCACCATACATCAATATGAAGAGCGGACTTGACAACAGCGTAGGCAGCTATCGACGCAATTTCACCCTGCCCGAAGGCTGGGAAAACGAACGCGTACTGCTACACTTCGACGGCATATACTCCGCAGCCTACGTATGGGTCAACGGCAAGTGGGTAGGATATACCCAAGGCGGCAACATGGACGCAGAGTTTGACATCACGCCCCACGTACGCACAGGCGAGAACAACATCTCGGTGCGAGTGATAAGATGGACAGACGGATCATACCTCGAAGGGCAGGACATGTGGCACATGAGTGGCATACACCGCGATGTATACCTCGTTTCAGTACCCAAAGTCTTCGTACGCGACCATTGCATACGAGCAACGTACGCCGACGACATGTCGTCAGCATTGCTCAGCGTAGAGCTCACCCTCGACAATCGCGACGCACTTACAGCCACCAAATCGTACGAAGTGCGTCTCATCGACCCCACAGGCAACACAGTAGAGACCAAGACCTCCACGGTAGACTTCGAAGGCGAGCCGGGCAAGACACTGAGGTTAGACTTCGAAGTAGCAAAGCCAATCCTGTGGACAAGCGACAATCCATGTCTCTACACCGTAGAGATAGCACAGCGCGACGGCAGCGCAGAGACAGAGGAGTCAGCCTTTGCCACCAAATACGGCTTCTGCAAGGCAGAGATTCGCGACAAGCAATTCCTCGTCAACAATCGCCGCACCCTGCTCAAAGGCGTCAACACCCAAGACACCCACCCCACCCTCGGCAGGACGATGGACATCGAGACCATGTGGAAAGACCTCACGATGATGAAGCAAGCCAACGTCAACTGTGTACGCACCTCCCACTATCCGCGAAGTCCAAAGATGAATGCCATGATGGACTACCTCGGACTATACATGATGGACGAAGCCGACGTAGAGTTCCACAAGAACTGGACAGACAACGGCAAGATACACACCTCCCCCACATGGCGTGCAGCCATCGTAGACCGCGTAGAGCGCATGGTGCTTCGCGACCGCAACCACCCCAGCATCGTAAGCTGGAGTCTCGGCAACGAGAGCAACGGCGGCCAGAACTTCAATCACGCCTACGATGCAGCGCGAGCCCTCGACTCACGCCCCATACACTACGAAGGAGCAAGCCGCGCAGGCACGAGTCCCTCAGACATATTCAGCGTCATGTATCTCGACGTACCAACCGTCGAGACAGACGTCGACAACAAAAACCAGCCCTACTTCATGTGTGAATACGCCCACGCCATGGGACACTCCGTAGGCAATCTCCAGGAGTACTGGGACGTTATGGAAGCAAGCCGCAATGGCATGGGAGGCTGCATCTGGGACTGGGTAGACCAAGCCATCGTAGACGCCCAGGACATCAAGAACGGCGAGTACAAACTCAACGGATTCAACAAATACCGCTACGGCATAGACTACGGCGGTCCTACACAAGGCAATTTTGTCAACAACGGCATCATTACCGCAGACCGCACCTGGACAGGCAAGCTCGACGAAGTACGCCGCGTATACCAGTACGTCAAGTTCGTAAAGATGGAAGACGGAGTGCTCTCCCTGAAGCAAGACTATGAGACACTCAATCTGGAAGGCTACGTCCTGAAATATACAGTCCTGAAAAACGGCGAAGAAGTGCAAAGCGGCACAGAAGTGCTGCCAGCCATCTCAACCCTGTCAGATGCCTCTGCCACCGAAATCACCATACCCCACACAACCACATACGAGACAGGCGCAGAATACCTCCTCAACGTAGCAATATGTGTGCCCGAAGCTACCCCGTGGTGCGAAGCACTCTACCCCATCGCCCAAACACAATACACACTCCAAGAGCGAGGCACCCTGCCAGAGCCCATCAATTACGGTCAGCCGCTGACATACACATCCGGAGTGCTGAGCAACGATCTGATAAACATATCCGTCGCCACGACAGGCACCAACAGAGGCATCACAGAGTGGGCAATGAACGGCGTGAACATCATCGAGAGCAATTCAGCCCCAGAATACAGCAACTACCGCTGGATAGAAAATGACGCCCCCTACGGAACAGACCCACGGTACGACGACTCCAACGGCATCACCACCAAGACCGTCAGCGTGAAGCTCGCAGACGACGCCACGTATGCCACAATCACACAGCGAGGCACAGGCACATGGTGCAACTATACCTTCGTATACAAAGTATACCAATGCGGCATAGTCGACCTCAAGGCAACCTACACCCCAGTAGCCGCAAGCAATATGCGCCGCATAGGCCTTGACATGAGCTTCAACCCCGAGCTATGCAACACCCAGTACTACGCCCGTGGACCTCGCTCCAACACCGTAGACCGCAAGACAGGCAGCGACCTCGGACTCTACAGTCTGCCCGTGAGAGAATACCACGTAGACTACGTCAAGCCGCAGACCAGTGGAGACCGTCAGGACCTCCGTATGATTACCCTCTGCGATGACAAAGGCAAAGGAGTACGCATAGACACAGAAGGACAAGTCCACATGACTCTCGACAACTATAAAGACACCTACATGCACACAATCCGCCATCAGTGGGACATGACCCCGTCAGATGCCGTCTACGCACACTTCGACTATTTGCAGCGCGGCATAGGCAACGGCTCGTGTGGAGCCGGAGTTATGAGCAAATACGAATTGCCCACCTCAGGCAGTTATACCTACACGCTCCGCTTCACCCCCGTCGGCGACTACGACCCCACGGGCATCAGCGACGTGATAGGAGCCGACTCCAAGGCATCATCAGAGCCAATCTATGACCTGCAAGGACGTAGGATAATGCGCAGCTCCGACACAAAATCCCTACCTACGGGAGTGTATGTGTCAGAAGGGCGAAAGATAGTTGGATTTTAAGGTTTTGAGGTTTTAAGGTTTTAAGGTTATGAGGTTGATATGACCTTAATATTAACCATAAAAACTCATTAAACAACTCTTAAATGGACATTTAAAGCCTCAAAAAATAACCTCATAACCTTAAAACCTCACCAGCGAAGCGACCTTACAACCTCAAAAATAACCTCAAAACCTAAAAACCTCACCAGCGAAGCGACCTCAAAACCTTAAAAATAACCTTATAACCTCAAAAATTATGACCCCTTTCCTACACCACATGAGGCTGTGCCTCTATCTGCTGCTCATGGCCCTGCCCTTGACAGCCTTGGCAGAGATTAATATCGAGTCGGGCAAGACGTACTACATCACCTGCAACCAGGACCCCGCAGGCTACGTAGCACTTGGTGAAAATCACGGGTCAAATTTCTTGATGACCTACGTCTCTGGCAACACCCCAGCCGACGATGGCTACTGGATTATCACAAAAGACGGCGAAGGCTACACCATACGCAACGCAAAGTCTCAGAAATATGTTTCGTGGAGTGATGACTACGACGCTCTGAGGAATATGAATTTGGTGACCCAAGTCCAAGACGACAACCAGCGTTGGACACTCGAGGAGTATAACGGCAGCATTATCATCATGAGTCTGGCAAATCCAAACTATGTATGGAACACCCGCTCGTCAAAGCGCGTTGCATGTTATCAGAGTACAAACTACAACGACACCAACAACCAATACAACATCTTCGACCAAAATGGAAACAGCGTCCTGACGGGCGAATCCAGCGGCGGTACAGACCCATCAGACACACCCGATGACGACCAGGCAGTGAGCCTCCTCTCCCCAGTATCGGAGATAAGTTTCGACAAATACTACGTACTGCTCAACGGCGGACACTCCACCTATCTGTTTGTGCAAAATGAATATGGCTACTATGGCTCGACCATATACCCCATCATGGCAGAGCTCTCAAGCAATGTCGAGATAGACGGCAAGAAATATAGCGAAGTAGCGAAATACCTCTTCAAGTTTGCAGACGTCGACGGCAAGTCAATAAGTATCCAGTCCGCCCTCACAGGCGAATATTTCGGAGAGTTAGTCAAGGGCGACAATCTCGGCACCACCACCACTGCCGACTACTCTATGGACTACGGCACCGTAGACGGCGAGACAAACTGGTTCTGGTTTCACCAGTCCTACAGTGGCTACTACATGGACTGCAACAATCCCTCCCAAGTCACCACCTTTCCATACCCCACGATGGCAGGCTGGACCGACCTACCCACGAGCCGGAGTTCAAACTCCGCCTGGCAGATAATAGAAGTATCAGTCGGAGGCAGCACACTCGTTGAGAGCATAACCCTCGACCACACCGCGCTTCGCATACCAGTAGGTCAGTCATACAAAGTCAATGCCACGATATTGCCCGCCAATGCAAGCCGCAAGACCGTCACCTGGTCCACGAGCAACGCCAGCGTAGCATCAATCCTCGACGGCACCATCACCGCCGAGTCCGAAGGCACAGCCACCATCACCGTCTCCGCCACCGACGGCAGCGGACAGTATGCCACCTGTACCGTAGAAGCATACACCCCAGGCGGAGGCACATCAGTCGAGACCGACACCCTCTTCCTCTTCAAAGCCAATGGCAGCCTTGACGCCTTCCCCACCAATGTCATCGCGAGCCAGACACGCGACGATGCAGGCAATCTTACCATCACCACCACCGACGGTCAGACCTTCTCATACAAGAGCTACGAGATAGAGCAGACCGCCAACACCTTCTCAGGCCATGAGACAAAGCTGCCAAGACTTACCAGCTTCAAGTTCAACAACAAATACAACGACCAGCTCCAGAAAGACGTCATCTACTTCAGAGTGGAAGGTCAGGACACCATCTACACCCCCCCCTCACAGTTCGAGCTCAACATACGCGCAGCCATAGGCAAGCGACTCACAGCCTCGTTCAAGACCGACAGCGAAGACGCCGGTGTATACATCGACGGCGTAGAGCAAGTCAGCAAGCGCACCCGCAACCGCTACGAAGGCGGAGTCGTACGCTACACCGTAGCCCCCCACTCGTTCAAGATATACAGCACCCGACAAACCACAGCCCAGATATGGGACATATCCGACCCCGACAACCCCATAGCCCTGACCCAGGCAGAAGAAGAAAGCTACGCATGGAAGCCATACGGACGCAACTACGACATCAACATCACATGGGCTACCGACAACACCACCTCCGAGTATCGCGTCCCTAAGGTATACATCACCACCGATGACGGGCTCTTCATCACAAGCAAGACCACCTACAAGTCCGCAACCATAAGCATCGACGGTGCAGGCGTCTTCGACGACTTCCCCGAAACCCCCGTCAACATACGCGGTCGCGGCAACAGCAGCTGGTCGTCATGGGCCAGTCCCACCGCCACGGGCAGAAGCAATCCCAAAAACCCCTACCGTCTCAAGTTTGCCAGCAAGCAAAAGATCCTCGGCATGACGAAAGGCAAGAACTGGGTGCTCCTCGCCAACAAGCAGACCGCCTCAATGACCACCAACGCCATCGCCATGAAACTCGCCGACATGGTAAAGACCGTAGCCGCCAACCACATCGTCCCCGTCGAGCTCTACATCAACGGAGACTACCGCGGCTCATACAACATGACCGAAAAAGTAGGCTTCTCCAACAACAGCATAGACCTCCCCGACGAGACCAACGCCATACTGCTCCAGCTCGACACCTATTCAGACACATGGCAATACAACGAACCCACATACGGCGTTACCACCAACGTCATGGAGCCAGACCTCGACGACGAGAGCATCAACAACTACGAATTTGCCGACAACCATTTCACAGCAATCCAAGAATGCTGGAACACCTTCACATCGACCATCAGCGACGGAGACTACTATGACCGCATCGACATAGATGCCTTCGTACGCGCCATGCTCGTCACCGACCTCACCCGCAACCAAGAGCTCAAACACCCCAAGAGCTGGTACGTGTACAACGAGAACGCCCTGACCTGCATAGACCAGACCAACGGCCAGTGGGTCATCAACGAAGCCTCACCATACGTCTTCGGCCCCGTATGGGACTTCGACTGGTCATACGGATATGACGGCACAGGCCAGTACTTCGTATACAACGCCGAGACCGACATCTTCAGCAACGTCTCATACTCCAACAAAGGCGCAGTCTTCTTCAGAGACATGATGCACAACAGCGAAAAAGTCAAGAAAGCCTACTACAGCCTGTGGAAGAAATTCATGGAAAGCGGCAAGCTCACCGAGCTTTTGGAGTATTGCGACGACTACTACGACTACGCCAAAGAGACCTTCGACCACGACGCCACCGTCTGGGGCAGAAGCGACTACGCCAGCCTCACGACCCAAGCCAAGACCTGGCTCAAGCGGCGAGCCGAGCATATCTACAACGAGCTTGAAGTCTACGACCTCAGCGACGAAGAAGTAGAGCTGCTCCTCGGCGACGTCAACGAAGACGGCTACATCACCACAGCCGACGTAGCCTGCGCCCTCAACCACATTCTCGGCATCGAAAACGACAACTTCGAGTTCCGCCAGGCCGACATCGACCACAACGACATCATCAGCATGAAAGACATAGCCATGCTCCTCAACATGATCCCCGTGCAAGACAGCCGCGCATTGCAAAGCCGCCGTCTGCGCCTGCAGCGAGCAGAAGCCATGCTCGTCCCCGAGCACTTTGAAGCAAGCCTCGGAAGGACAGCCATGCTGCCCCTCAGCCTGACCGTCAACAGCGGCACCTACTCAGCCATACAGTTTGACATCACCCTGCCCGACGGCGTCGAGCCAGGCGAAATCACACTCCCCGAGACACTCAG
>CALZJL010000049.1 GCA_945787625.1 uncultured Prevotellaceae bacterium | reverse complement strand
CAGAAGGCTGAAAAATCCGTTATTTTTTGTACCTTTGGCCTAAAAGACAATGCAAGAATATGGAAACAGTGTTTTCGATGCTACAGCAGGCCAATGACTATCTGTGGGGGTATGTGGTCATTACAGCCTTGGTATTTTGTGCCCTCTTCTTTACCATAAGGATTCACGGAGTGCAGTTCCGCCTGTGGCGCGACATGTTTCGCATCATGGTGGGCAAGCCTGTCTTCAGTGGTCGTGATGAGGAAACAGGAGAGTCTGGCGAGGAGTGTGAACGGCGCAAGATAGGCTCTTTTCAGGCCTTTGCAGTCTCGCTGTCCAGCCGTGTGGGGACGGGCAATTTGGCGGGTGTGGCGTCTGCCATCTTTGTAGGCGGTCCAGGTGCTGTGTTTTGGATGTGGGTGATGGCTCTCTTCGGTGCCGCTACGGCTTTCGTTGAGGCTACCTTGGCGCAGTTGTACAAACGGCGTGGCCCTGACTCCTTCTTCGGAGGTCCTGCCTACTATATGGAGTATGGACTTCACCGCAAGTGGATGGGCATTCTCTTTGCAGTGCTTATCACTATCACCTTTGGCATGGCCAACCAGATTGTGCAGAGCAATACTCTCTGTGATGCTCTTTCCGACTCCCTTTCGCTTGACCGCCGTTGGATAGGCAGCGTGCTTACGCTGGCCACCTTGGTCATCATCTTTGGTGGCGTGAAACGCATCTCGCGTTTCTCCAGCATCGTGGTGCCTGTCATGGCCGTGGGCTACGCCTTGTTGGCACTTGTGGTCATCGTGCTCAACCTCACGGAGATACCCTCTATGCTCTCCCTCATCGTGAGGGAGGCGTTCGGCATCGACTCTGCCGTGGGAGGTGCTGTGGGTGTGGCTGTGATGCAGGGTGTCAAGCGCGGACTTTTCAGCAATGAGGCCGGCGAGGGCAGTGCTCCCAATGCTGCTGCCATAGCTCATACGTCTCACCCTGTGAAGCAAGGTCTGCTGCAGGCACTGGGCGTCTTTACTGACACCCTCGTGGTGTGTACCTGTACCGCATTTATCATCCTCCTCTCTGGCCTTTATGACAGCGGACGCGATGGCATCATACTCACCAAGTATGCCCTGGAGGCACATCTTGGACCTGCTGGAGGTTTTTTTATCACGGCTGCAATCTTCTTTTTCGCCTATAGCACCATCATCGCCAACTACTTCTATGGCGAGACTAACATACGCTTCATTACAGGGAAGAAACTTTACGTCAACCTATTCCGCATTCTCACGGCGGTTACCGTCATGAGTGGTGCCTTGATGTCGTTGCAGGAGGCATGGAGCATCGTGGATCTGGCCATGGGTACCATGACGCTGGTCAATCTGGTGGCCATCGTGCAGCTATCGCCCAAGGTCTTTTTCCTCCTCAGGGACTACATGCAGCAGCGTAGAGCTGGCAAGGATCCTGTCTTCCGAAAGGCTATGATGGAAAAAGGACGGGAGGACGTAGAGTGCTGGGACTGAGCCCCCCCCTGCCGTCCTCAGTAACTTTGCAAAATGAGTCAGGATGTTGTCTCCGTATAGGTTTCGAGCATCTTGATTAACTCTACGTCTGCGGGTAGCCACTTGACGCTGTTCAGAACCTCTCGTTTTAGCCATCGGGCATCTTCGTGTTCGAGCAGATGGGGAGTGGAGTGGGAGAGTGTGCAGAGGAAACATTGCATCGACAGATGGAATTTGGGGTAATCGTACTCCACTGTGTGAAAGAGTTTCCCGATGCTGATGTCGCAGCCTAACTCTTCGTGAATCTCGCGCAGGAGTGCGTCTTGTGGGGTCTCGCCTGGCTCAATCTTGCCACCAGGGAATTCCCACCAGTCTTTCCATTCGCCGTACCCTCTCTGTGTGGCGAAGATGCGCCCCTCGCTGTCTGTGATAATCGCTGCTACGACGTTTATGGTCTTCATGGTCTTCATGGTTTTTACGATAGATGATTATTGGCGTCAGTGCCTGAGTGACAGCATCATTGTTGTGAGACTATCTTTGCCCTGACGTACATGCCAGGACGGAAATCCTTGTGCCCATTGGCTACCTGTGCGTAGACTTTGACGGAATAGTCTTTCTCGTTGATGGATTGGTCGATAGAGACGATGGAAGCGTCGAAGGTGGCATCGCCCAGTCCGTTGACACGGAATATTATCTTGCGTCCTTCCTTCATCAGCGTGAGGTCTTTCTCGTAAACGGTCAGTTCGATGAGCGGACGGCTCTTGTCGATGATGTCACACACGGGCTCTCCAGCATCGAGGTATGTGCCGGTGTTGACGCTGATGTTGGTGGCATAGCCTGAGAAGGGTGCTGTGACGGGTAGGTATGATATGATGCCTTTGTCGCCCAGCTTGGAGGGGTCTATGCCCAAGGCGCGCAGTCGTGCTGCCGACGCCTCAACCCGGCTGCGTACGGATAGGAATTCAGACTTGCATTGCTGTACTCGTTTGGCTGAGGCCGCGTCCTTTTCGCCCAGTGTGCGTTGCCGCTGGTATTCCTGTGCGAGGTATTCGTCTTGTGCGGCTGCTTCGATGTAGGACTGCTGCAGCTCGATGAAGTCGGGATTGTCGATGGTGGCCACTACTTGTCCTTTGTTGACGTACTGACCAGGCATAATAGAGAGGCTATGTATCTTGCCTCCCATGGTCAGCGACAGTGTAGCCTTGTTGCGGGGCGATACTATGATTACACCGTTGAAGGTCGGGCTGTTTCCTACGTTCGTCGCGCTCGATATGGCGTCGACGTTCTTGGCTGAGGTTGTGTCTTCGGCCTCGACGTGAGTCTCGGCAGGGGCTGTTGTGAGTGGCTTGCTGCTGTCGGTGTCTTCGTTGTTGCCTTTTTCTCCGGTACAGGCTGCAAGTAGTAGCGCAGCGCATAGGTATATGTATGGTTTCATTTTGATTGAGGTTATTTTGTGAGGTTTTTAGGTTGTTAGGTTATGAGGTTATGAGGTTTTAATGGTCGTTTAATGGTTATTTAATGGCTGTTTAACGAAGGCAAAGCCAACCAAACAAACAACACTACTCAACTTCCTGTCAGTGCTTCGTATTCAATCACGAGTACATTGTATTCGTGTAGAGTGTTGTAGTATTCCTTTCTTACCGTGCGAGCTGCTGAGAGGCTCTGCAGGAGCTCGGTGGCGTTGGTTTCGCTTTCGCGGTAGAGCATGAGGGCATTGCGCTGGAGTTCGTCAGCTTCGCTAAGGGCAGCGTTCTCGTAGTAATCCAGACGTTTGCGTTTCTGGCTGATGCGTGACTTGAGCTCTTCGAGTTTCTTTCGCAGTTCGATGCTGTGGTTTTCGGCCTCCCATTGTGCCATGGTCACAGCGGCTTTGGCTTGCTTCACCCTGCTCTGCTGAGGGAAGCAAAGGAGCGGAAGGGCTACTCCTATTGACCAGGAGTCGAGCCCCTTGAGCGGCGCAATTTTTTGTAGGCTGTAACCGAAGGAGAACTCCGGGAAATACTTGCTGCGCTCGACTTTGAGCATATCGCGCTTGGACTTGACCTCCTGCTCCATGAGCCTGGTGTAGATAGTGCTGACCTCCGAAGCCTCATCGAAAGGACGAGGGGCAAGGGCGGTATCGGAGGGCACTACACTGCCCTCGGCAAAGCACGTCCAGGCGAAGCGGCGTGTGGCTAAGACGAGGTCGTCGTCTGCCTGCTGCGACTCTGCCTGCAGGGTAGCAGCCGAGGTCTTGATCATCAGATATTCGAGTTTGTTGATGTCGCCTTGCTGCAGACGCACTTCCGCTATTTCCAATAGGCGTCCGGCTTCGCGTTTTTGCTCGTCAGAGAGGCGCGACACGCTCAGGGCGAGCAGATAGTCCTCCCATGCACGTCTGACCTCGGTCACGACCTCGCGGCATACGATTTCCTTCTTTGTGGCGTTTGTGGCAGCGAGGGTATTGACGAGGGCGTTCTTGTAGATAGGGGTGAGCAGCGAGCCCAAAGATTGCTCGACGGTAAACTCGTAGTCGCCACGCTCCTCGCCGTTGATCTGCCCCCAGGCGTATCCAATCTGGGTGTTGCCTCCGTCCCAGATTTCGCCCTTTGCGGCTTTTGCCTGTATGATTTCGCTGTCTGCCATCTTCACCCTTGGGCTGCGTTCCAAAGCCATGGTCATCGCCTCGTTGAGAGTAATGCTCCTTGCGGCAATCTCTTGGGCGTGGGTCGGGGTGGGGGAGAGCATGGAAGAGGCTGCAATCATGAGCAATGCGGCGTATACTCCAGCTCTGCTGCGTCTGAGCCCAAAGCGTCTCAACATGGCTGGCATACTGTTTACTATATGGTAAAATGCTGGAATGACAATCAAGGTAAGTACCGTGGATACAATCAGACCGCCTATGACTACCGTAGCCAAAGGTCTCTGCACCTCAGCGCCAGCCGAGGTAGCTACCGCCATGGGTACGAATCCCAATGAGGCTACGAGACCAGTGAGGAAGACGGGTCGGATCAGGTGCTTGCAGCCGGTCATGATGATGCGGTCGGTACACATGGTGTAACGTCTGCGTCCGCGAATGTCGTTGAAGTGATTTATCATAAGTATTCCATTGAGTACTGCCACGCCGAACAAGGCGATGAATCCCACTCCGGCAGAGATGCTGAAGGGCAGTCCGCGTAGCCACAACGCCACGATGCCTCCGATGAGCGACAGAGGCACGGTAGAGAATACCACGAGCGAATAGGTCACGCTGCGGAAAGCGAAAAACAGCAGCAGCAATATCAGACCCAGCGCAATGGGAATGACTATGAGGAGAGTGCGTATGGCGTTTTGCAGATTTTCGAACTGACCTCCATACTCGAAGTAGTAGCCGGGCTTGAGCCTGACATTGTCTTCGAGGGTGCGGCTGATGTCCTCCACGACTTTCTGAATGTCTGCGTCGCGCACGTTCACTCCGATTACTATGCGTCGCTTCGTGGCATCGCGGTTGATCTGCAGAGGACCGTTGACGAGGTCGATGGTGACGACTTCGCTTACGGGTATCTGTGTCCCGTCGACTGTACGCACGAACAGGCGGTTGAGATCGAGGTCGCTCACTTTCTTGCTGTCGAGGCGGACTACGAGGTCAAAGCGCCGCTCGTTTTCGAAGACCACACCTGCCGTTTCGCCAGCGTAGGCTGTGCGTATGATGTCGTTCAGCTCCTTGATGTCGATACCATAGCGTGCGAGCTTGTTGCGGTCGAAGTGTACTACCAGCTGGGGCAGCCCCATGGCTTGCTCCACGATGACATCAGATGCGCCCCGGACTTTGGCTACGTGTTGTGACGCTTCGCGAGCCTTGGCATAGAGCTCCTCCATGTCCTCGCCGTAGAGCTTGATGGCAATGTCTGCCTTTGCTCCGGTCATGAGTTCGTTGAAACGCAATTGTATGGGCTGGCTGAAGTTGAACTCTGCCCCCTCGACCTCTTCGAGGGCAGCCTTCATCTTCTCGACCATCTCTGCGCGTGACGAAGCTGAAGTCCACTGCTTGAAGGGCTTCATCACAATCATCACATCAGCATCTTCGACCGACATGGGGTCGGTAGGCACTTCGGCCGTGCCTATCTTTGCCACGACGTGGCGTACCTCGGGAAAACGCTCCTTGAGTACCTTTTCGGCCTTGAGCGAGATGTCGATGCTCTGTGTGAGCGAACTGCCTGCCGGGAGGGTCATCTGCATGGCAAAGTCGCCCTCGTCGAGAGTGGGGATAAACTCTGCTCCGAGTCGGGTGAACAGCCACAGCGATGCGGCAAGCATGGCAAACGCTCCGACCACGGTCTTCCATACGTTGCGCATACACGCACGCAATACGGTGTAATAGCCCTTGGTGAGCCACTCGAAAAATCTGTCTGCCAACGTGGGGCTGGCATCAATCTTCCTCTTCAAGAAAAGCGAAGCCATCATCGGGACGTATGTCAGCGACAGGATCAACGCGCCTATGATGCAGAAGACGAGAGTCTGCGCCATCGGGGTGAAATACTTGCCCTCGATGCCCGTAAGCGTCAGTATGGGGAAGAATACTATCAGGATAATGAGCACGGCAAAGGTGGAGCTCTTGACTACGCGCGAGGCTCCCTCCTCGACCTCAGCCTCCATCTCGTCGGCCGACAGGGTACGCCCTGCAAGTCGGCGCGAATAGATGTGAGCCATGATGCCCTCCAGTATGACGATGGAACCGTCTACCACTATGCCAAAGTCGATGGCACCGAGGCTCATCAGATTGGCAGACACACCGAATGCCCGCATCAGTATGAAACCGAAGAGCATGGCCAGGGGTATGACCGACGCCACGATGAGGCCGGCACGCACATTGCCCAGGAAGACGATGAGCACCACGAAGACTATCAGCGCACCCTCCAAGAGGTTGACTACGACGGTCGAAATATTGCGCTTGACGAGCTCGGAGCGGTTGAGGTACGGCTCGATAGTGATGCCCTCTGGCAGCATACGCTGCACTTTCTGTACCCTCTCTTCGAGCACTTGAGTCACCACATTGGCGTTGGCCCCCTTGAGCATCATGGCTATGCCGCCGACGCATTCGCCCTCGCCGTCCATCGTCATTGCGCCAAAACGCTTGGGCGCACCAAAGGTCACCCTACCGATGTCGCTGATGTGCACTGGCATACCGCCACGATTGGCAACGACAATCTTCTCGATGTCCTTAGTGCGCGAAATCATACCCTCAGAGCGTATGTAGTAGGCCTTGCTGCCCTTTTCGATATAGCTGCCGCCAGTGTTCTGATTGTTCTTTTCGAGCGCATCGAAAACATCGGAGATAGTCAGGTTCAAGGCTGGGAGCACATCGGGGTCTATGGCTATCTCATATTGCTTCATATAGCCGCCGAAACTGTTTATCTCCACAATACCGGGTATGCCCGAGAGCTGGCGTTTCACAATCCAGTCCTGTATGGTGCGCAGTTCCATGGCGTCATACTTGTCCTTGTGGGCATCGTCCACCCTCAGTACGTACTGGTATATCTCTCCCAGCCCCGTCGTGATAGGCATAAGTTCAGGAGTGCCGAGCTCAGGCGGTATCTCGCCAGCCACGGTCTGAATCTGTTCGTTGATGAGTTGGCGTGCCTGAAGGGTAGGTACGTTCTCCTCGAAGACCACCGTCACGAGCGACAGCCCGAAGCGCGACACGGAGCGAATCTCCACGACGTTCATGATGTTGCTCATGGCAATCTCGACAGGCATGGTGATGAGCTGCTCCACCTCCTGCGGAGCCAGTGTCGGCGACACGGTCACAATCTGTACCTGATTGTTGGTAATGTCCGGAACTGCATCAATGGGCAGAGTCAGCATCGAATATATGCCGCCCAGCAAAAGAAACAGAGTAGTCAGTGCTACGAACAGCTTCTTCTTGATAGAAAATCTTACTATTGACCTAAACATAATGCAAACGAGTCTATGTTTTTGCAGATTTCAAACGTAAAGTTATATATTTCCTGTGTAAAAGCTGCAATGTGTGGCAGACTTTATCGAAAAAAATGTACCTTTGTGGGAACATTGTAACATTATTCCCATATATGGATATAGTTTTATACGTCATCGTTGCGTTTGTCTTGATAATTGCAGCTTTCCTGGCAGGGAGACAGATGGGACAGTCTCGTATGCAGGGAGAGATAACGCGGCTCACTGCTGAGCGCGAGACGCATAGAGTATGTGCAGAGACTGCTACCGAGCAGTTGCGACGCGAGCGCGAGCAGTATGAGCAGCGCATGGCAGAGGCTAAAGAAGACTTTCGGAGACAGATTGAAGCACTGCGCGAGACGACTAAGGAGCAGTTTCGCGATGGCCTGACCCTCATCAAGGAGCAGATGCGCACTACTTCCGAAGACGTACTCAAAGCGCGTCAGGCTGAGCTCAGAGAGCAGAACCGCGAGCAGGTGTCAAAGATCATAGACCCACTGCAACGTAGCCTTAAAGACATGAAGGAAGCCATGGAGAGCAACAAGCAGCAACAGCAGGATGCCATGACGCGCCTTGATGCTACCATCAGACTCAGCATGGAGCAGAGTGCATCGCTCGGCGAGAGGGCAGACCGTCTGACACGCGCACTGACCGGCGAGGTCAAGGTGCAAGGCAA
>CALZJL010000048.1 GCA_945787625.1 uncultured Prevotellaceae bacterium | reverse complement strand
CAACTACGAAGGCCACTACCAGCAGCTACTCTACGTCATCTTCTCGCTCCTCGGCAGATACGTCGACGTCGAAGTGCGCACCTCCAACGGTCGCGTAGACATGGTCATGAACTCAGGCAAAGCACTCTACCTCTTCGAGCTCAAGCTCAACAAATCTGCCGAGGCAGCCATGCAGCAGATTAATCTCAAAGACTACCCCTCACGCTTCGCCCTGAGCGGACTGCCCATCATCAAGGTAGGCATGAACTTCGACATGGAGCGGCATACGATTGAAGGTTGGGAGGTTAGTTGTTGAGGTTTTAAGGTTTTGAGGTTATAAGGTTAGTATCATTGGAATCAACTAAATCACAAAACAACCAAATAACTGATGATAATGACGACATCGACAAATATATTCATTTCCCTATTGCGTGAATTACGAGTACCATTTACTAAAAGTTTTACTCTTCACGCATACGAAGAACACCCCTATAAATATACGTTTTTCGGTCTGAAAACTTTATGCGACAGATATGGTATAGAAGCAAAAGGAGTGTTTTTTCACGACAAGGAGTCACTCCTAACCCTCTCGCCCCCTTTCATAGTCAGTTACAACAATGACTATGCCCTTGTAAAAAAGGTAGGAGAACAGGTTGTCATTGAAATGTATGGTTCAGATATCAAGCTGCAGCCCAAAGATTTCATAGACAATTGTACGGGGCATGCTCTTATATTCCATCCCGACAGAAACAGTATCGAGCCAGACTACAAGCGACACCTTCTCAGCAGTCGAATCAGTCGTGTAGAATATTCATGTATGATAATTTGCGGTGTAGCGTTGTTGACCATTTCCCTGTTAGGGCGTCCCTTACCTATGTGTATTGGACTGGTACCAATATTGCTGTCCCTGCTGGGATGTGTCCTCTCTGGTATGCTTCTTTCTCAGCAAATGAAGGTTCATAACCCATTGGTAGAAAGTGTCTGTCATGCATTCAAAGCGAGTACCTGTAATTAGGTAGGGGAGAGTTCTCTCTCCTGCCTAAAACCTCCAATATGATGAAGAGTTTGCTCATATCACTATTGTGCACATGCTTTATGCTTGTTCCACTGACGATGTGTGCCCAAGAATATAAAATAACAGGTACGCTTCGTGATCTCATTACGGAGAATGGAGTGGACTCCGTGAAGGTGGAGTTGTTAAGAGATGATAGTTGTCAGGTAGATACAGCCATATCTGAGATACCGTTCACAGAAGAAGAGATTGCCGACAATGTACACATGACACACAAAGTCGCCAAAGACGGATCGGTCTTTGTACTCCGTGCGCCTGCAGCCTCACGCTACATCATTAGGTGCACCAAGGTGGGCTACGAGACAGTTATTCACGAGGTAGACATAAAGACAGAGAAGGTCAAGGGGGTGATATTTGATGTGGGTGACATATACATGCAGAAGAAAACTCTTCAGTTGAAAGAGGCTGTAGTCAAGGCCACTATGGTCAGGATGTTCTACAAGGGTGACACTCTGGTGTACAATGCAAATGCATTTGCACTGCCCGATGGTTCTATGCTTGATGACTTGGTAAAGCAACTACCAGGAGCGGAAATACGCGACGGCAATGTATATGTGAACGGACGGCTGGTAGAGAACCTGCTTCTTGGAGGAAAAGACTTCTTCAACGGCAATCCGCAGGCAGCTCTCAAGAACCTGCCCGCTTATGTGGTCAATCGCGTAAAGTTCTACGAAAAGGAAGGAGTCCTAAGTGAAACGACAGGGACGGATATGGGCGACAAATCGTATGTGATGGATGTTCACCTCAAACGCCAATACATCGGTACTTATATAGGACAACTGAAAGGAGGATATGGTACGGAAAGACGTTACGAGGGCGGATTGTTTGCCATGCGTTTCGATGAAAGACAGAGTCTCACACTGTCAGGAGATTTCAACAATCTGAATAGCGACAATAGCTATAACCAGAACGGAAACTTTGCACGTAACAAACAAAGCGGGCTACACGAGCGTAACTATCTATCCGCAGACTACCGATATGAACCGAGCAGGAAAGTGAAACTGACAGCCAATGCCATATTTGAGCATCGCAGCGACCATCTTGCACAAGGAACATCAAGCGAGACATTCCTCTCTGGTGGCAATACCTATGGTCGCTCACTTACGAACAGTTCCAGCAGAAGTATTGGATGCGGCGGTAATGTCAAACTGACTTTACGCCCACACAACGGTCAGCTCTATGAAATGGGCTACTCTGGCAATTATCGCCAACGCGACAACAATACAAGCCAGCAATCAGCATCGTTTGCTACCCAGCCTCTATCGGAGAGTACGGAAAGCTTACTGGATAGCGTATTCATACAACCGATGGACGAGGGACTTCGCAGAAAGACACTAAATCGGCTCAAAAATGAATCTCTGACTCATGGTCATCAGTCCCTTCACAAACTGACCGTTCATAGCTCGTTGGCATTCCAAGGAAACCTCCTTGACTTGAACGGTGAATTTACCTGCAATAAACGCGACCAGAATCTTTTTGATATCTATCATTTGGAATATCCCAAGACAGGACAGAATGCAGACTACCGCCGTCGCTTTACCGATGCGCAGACTCACCGTTATGATTACAAGCTTCAGGGGAAATACTTCTGGAAATATATTAATACCGGCCATACTGACGGACAGTTGACTCCAGGATATACCTTCTCCCAACAGTATAAATACGACCAGAATCCCTTATACCGTCTTGATTGGTTAGGCGGAGAGTGGATAGGCGGAGATTCTGTACAGATTGACATGCTCCCTACTGTCCGCGAGGAACTCCTCCAGTGTATTGATATAGACAACAGTTATTACTCTAATGCACACACCTCGCGACATACCCTGTCTTTGGACTGGATACATGACAAGAAACTGCCCAGGATGGGCTGGCTTGAGATAAAATGTACGCTGCCTTTTCACTATGAGGATGCCACCCTGCACTATCAGCGGTTTGGCAACAACTATGATGCTACACGTAGATCCTGGCTTGCAGAACCATCGGCCTCTCTTCGCTGGCGTCCGATAGAAGGAGACAAAAAAGGAACCAAATTGAGCGTGTTGCTGAAATACAACTCAACACATACGCAACCGAACCTCCACTATCTGCTTGACTTGACCGACGCTTCAAATCCTCTTTATATCAATATAGGCAATCCATGTTTGAAAAATATGCGAAGTGACCAAGCGACGCTCCAACTGACCCGAACACACCGACAATGGGGGACACTTAATACCTCCCTCAGCTACACCCGTTGGCACAATCAGCTTGCAGTAATGCAGACGTACGATAGCCAGACTGGAGTACGGACATCACAATGGGTCAACGTAAACGGTAATTGGAATACAAACTATAATCTTTGGTATAATGTACCACTTGACAAGAAAGGAAAAATATCCTTGCAAGCACGTTTGAATATCAGCTATCGGTATAGCTCAGACCTGTCGTTTGCACAAGGTGAGGAAAGGACGTCAACTTACCATGTGGGGTCATTCATAACTACCCCCGAGTTGACATTCAATTATTCCCCAGTCACGAATGTCCTATTGACGGGCGGTATCGGACTTGATTGGAGAAATGTTGATGGTGACCGGGAAGACTTTGTACGCATCCGCACTGCTGATGTGGCGTATCATCTAAACGCTCAGACTCCCCTTCCAGGCAAGATCTTACTGGCAACTAACTTACGTGTGACTTCCCGCTATGGCTTCAACGATACAGGACTCAACGACACACGGTTGATTTGGAACATAAGCCTATCACGTACTTTCCGTTCCCTCACTGTCATGGTCAAGGGGTGCGACTTGTTGGGGCGTGGACGATATACCTATATGAACGTTAATACTCAAGGGCGCATCGAGACTTATTCTAATGTCCTTCCTCGTTATGTGCTGTTTTCCTTGATTTGGAAGTTCAAAAAGAAAGCCGACAAGAAGAAATCAGAATAAAAGGCACAAAGCGAAAACTGCTTTTCACGTATTTTAGCCGAAGATGAATATTAGACCCTTGTTTCCCTTCTATCCCCAATATGACATGATGGACTGTGGTCCGGCATGTTTGCGGATGATTGCAAAATACGGGTTTTCTCTGCCTTCGTTCAGAGGAAGGCTGCCAGCCAAACCACCATGCTTCCTCCTTCATTACTTCTGGCTTCGCGAACGATGTTCTAACGATGTCCGAACGAAGGTCGAACGAAGGTGTAACGAAGGTCGAACGAAGATCTATCGAAGGTCGAACGATGATCTAACGAATCCTGAACGGATCCCGAAGGAATCCCGAACGATGTCTTTTGCTGATTTGTGCAATGTCTTTTTCTCATATCGTAGGAGTTTTTTTATTTTGTTAGCTGAAACGGTAGGCAAATATACGACATCGGATGTGAGTGACTGTAGACATTAGTCGCCATTAGTTGACATTAGTCGACATAAAGTGGTAAAAAGACCTCTTCTCGGGGATAATGGTGGTTGTCATCAAACTTTGCCATAAAATTTTATTGAAAGTTATAGTGGAGACTCTACTTTTTCGCTCATAAAGAGAAAAAATAAAGAGATGTTTTGGCGTTCGAATTAAAATGTGTATCTTTGCAAGGAAGTATATCAGGTTGAATTATAAAAGACAGAAAAGATATGGCACTACCGATAGCATCCATACCAGTGCTGACTGGCGAAGTGGCTCAGCGATTCGAGGCTGAGGCACAGGCTAATTATGAGAAATTCCTTAATCGCACTCCCGAAGAAGAAAAAGCAGTCAGGGAACAATATGACAGAGGAATGGCAATCGTAAAAAAAGTACTTGAAAACTCAAGATTGGGTAGAAGATGAGCTTTTTATATGACGAGTGTTCCCTCTGCGAACTTAAGGAAAGAACAGATTTAGAAGGCTTTTGTTGTGGAGACAGAGACCTTGATGACTTTTTCACCAACGATTGTTTTGCATACGCGAAAGAGTTGTTGGGGAAGACTTATTTCTATACAGTTAAGTCTGCACCGACAACAGTTGTCTGTGCTTTCACCCTTGCCAATGCAGGAATAAGGGTAAGCGATTTGCCAAATGCCAGGAGAAAAAAAGTAGAGGCTAACATACCACACGCAAAATCGTTGAAAGATTATCCTGCAGTATTGATAGCTCGCCTCGGAGTGTCTAAGGATTTTCGCTCCAAACATATAGGTAGCGATGTGCTTAGATATATCAAATATTGGTTTCTCGACCCATACAACAAAACAGGATGCCGATATGTACTCGTCGATGCTTACAACTCCCCATCAACAATCCGCTTCTATGAAAACAATGGATTTGCCACTGTGTTCAGTTCTGAAGAGCAAGAGAAGGAGTATCGCCACATTGCCGAGGATAGACCGTTAAACACTCGACTGATGTATTTCGACTTGATGCCGTTGGCAAAAGACAATATGTAGGAACACGTATTCATTCCTGCTACCTATTATACATAGGGACATAGACAGAATACCAGAGTTGGGTTTTGAAGTATGTCCAGATACTTTGCCAAATATGTCCAGATACTTTGCCATTTATCTCCACATAGTTTGGCAAGTATCTTTAGATGCTTGGCGTGAGCATACAGAAACCCCATTCTGGGAATCAGCGTTCACCAGAATGGGGTTATTACTTTTTACCTGATCAATTTGCTTCCTCCGACTATGTACAGCCCTTTGTCTGTCTTTGCTACCCTTCGGCCTGTGAGGTCGTAGATGTCTGCCTTGTCTGACGTCGGGGTTGACGGGGCGAGGCTGACGCCTGTGTCATCATCACCAGTCTCTTCGTAACCAGCATTGTAGTCGTCGGTGGTGAAGACCAGCATATCGCTATTAGAACTCTTGTCCCAGAATCCTATGTTGGCTCCTACGCCTGTACCTCCCCAGGTGTTGAAGCCTGTGGTCTTGTCTGACGTCTTGGAGATGACGTACTTGGAGTCATCGCTGGGGTGCTGCTGTACGCATAGGATTGTACCTGAGGCCTTGTTTTCTGCACCACAGAGGAACGTGCCGCTCTGTCCGTTTGTAGCTGTGCCTGCCTTTGTCGTCACCCAATAGCCGTTTGCGCTGTACAGTCTGAAGCCATTGATGCTTGGGCTGGTAGTAGACGTGGGTATGAGAGCGAAGTACTGGCTCTTGTCGTTCTGGAAGGCTGCTGTGGTAGCCAGGTTGGGGCCGTTCATCTGCAGATAGGTATTGCCTGCGGTAAACTTGATGCGATACCACTTGGGCTTTTCTACTGTGCTGACTTCGGGTGTGGCTTCCTGTTCGTTTTCGGGGCGAGGCTCCTGACGTGGGACGTAGCCTGGCATCCAATGGCGGGCGTAGATGTAGTCGTTGTCGTCGAGCCACTTGGTGTGGTCTACGAGACGCGAGCGGAAGTTTTCCCAGTCTTTCTGGTTCTGATTAGCCCAACCTGCTTCAGCTACGCAGATGAGTCGCGGCAGGGCGAGATATTCGAGGTATTCGCGCGTACCGACGTGTTCGGTCCAGAATGTGCCTTGCACACCTTTGATGAGCGCGAGCTGCTCGTCGGTATATGTGCCCTGTACGGGGACGTAATTGTAGCAACCCTCTGCGCTGTCGTTGCCGTAGCCTGCTGCTGAGGGCTCGCCGTAGTCATTGCTCTGCTTGCGGTTGATGTAGTAGCCGCCGTTTCCTCTGTGATACTCGGTGACGATGGCTGGCAGTCCGAGCTCCTTGACCGCCTTGCTGACTCCTTCCTGACAGGGATTCCAGCTCATGATGACAGAGCCTGTCTCCTTCATGATATTGAGGTCGGCACCTGAGCTTGTGATGGCTTCGTTCCAGCATATAATCTGCTTACCCTTGGTCTGGACGAAGTCGGAGATTTCCTTGATGAAGTGGTTCTGGAGCTGGCGGTAGTTACTCAACCCGAGCTCCTCATACTTGGCCTGGCACTCAGCATTGCTCTTCCACTGATCGGTAGGACACTCATCGCCTCCGATATGTATGTAGGGATATGGGAAGATGTCGCAGAGCTCATCGAGTATGTCTTTGGCAAACTGCACGGCCTGAGGGTTGGCTACGTTGAGTACATCGCCGCTGATACCACCTCCTGTCCATACCGTCGGTGGGGTGTTGGGGTGGCAGCAGTATTCGGGATAGGCTGCCATGGCAGCAACGAAGTGGCCAGGCATATCGACTTCGGGAAGTATATCTATCTGTCGCTCCTTGGCGTAGGCTACGACCTCACGCATCTCGTCCTGGGTGTAGAAGTAGGGGCCGTATTTCTGACCAGTCTTGCTGCCGTTGCCTGTCCAGTAGATCTGTCCGTTCTCCTCAATCATAGTGATTGGAGTGTCGTAGTTGTCGCTTCGCTCAGCTCCTATGGTGGTAAGCTTCGGATATTTCCTGATTTCGGCACGCCAGCCCTGATCGTCGGTCAGATGCCAGTGGAAGACGTTCATCTTGTAACGTGCCATGATGTCGAGCATCTTCTTGACCTGTGCTACAGAGAAGAAGTGACGGCTGACGTCGAGCATGAAACCGCGGTAGGCAAAGCGCGGTGCGTCCTCAATGTGGAGCAGTGGCAGCCCGTCGGGGTTGCCTTCCTGAAGCTGCACGAGGCTCTGCATGGCGTAGAACTTGCCCTTGTCGCCAGATGAGGTGACACTGATGCCCTCAGTGGTGATGTCGATGATGTACGCTTCGTCGGCAAGGGAGGCATCAGCCTGGAATGTGATATTGTCCAAGGCTGTGAGAGGGAGTATGCCTTCGCCATTGAGGGTGACGTTCTTGGGTATGGGGATAATGCAAGTGGGGATCTGCGCCTTGACAGTCTCGCTATTCACCTTATATATATACATCGTAGACCAGTTGCCGTTGCCACCTGCGTATTGGACGGTGGTGTAGCCTCCGGTGTTGGTATTGAGGTACTTCTTACCTCCAGCCTCGCAGGTGAGCCAGAACGAGCGTGTCTCATCGGCATCGTTGTGTGTATTGCCTACCTTGGAGGTAATCTTGACGGGGGTGAACACCTTGGCTTGCGATGCATCAGTAGTGCGTGCGAGGGCTGTGCCTTCGCCGCCGAAATACTCTCCGCTCTTGACGTTCTTGAGCAGAATGCCTCCTTGGGCCGCCTCTA
>CALZJL010000047.1 GCA_945787625.1 uncultured Prevotellaceae bacterium | reverse complement strand
GTGGGGTATGGAGCGGTGTGTGCTATCTGACTATTTTCTGTCCGTTGATGATGTACAGGCCGTGGGGTGATGTGCTTTTGACTTTGCGGCCTGAGAGATCATATATGGTAGCAGGGGTGTCTGTGGCTCCTTCTGTCTGGCTGATTTCGTCGATGCCGGTGTCAATGTCTTCGGGCTTCTGGTAGACGCGTACCCAGTCGAAGAGTGTTTCGTAGGTGTGGTTGACATCGGGACTGGCTGCCCATGAGCCGCTGCCTACGCTTTGGTTGAGAATGAGGTAGAACTTCTCGTCGAAGGGCCATTGCAGACCGTCTTTGGCTTCCTGGGTGTTGATCTTGCTGTAGGTCCACATCTTGACGCCGTTGACGTACCAGGTGATGTCGGTGGGAGTCCAGTCTACGCGGAAGATGTTCCAGCGTGTGTAGTCGACGTTGGCCATGGAGTTGCTGTTGCCGCCTTTCTTGAGGTTCCAGGTCCAGTTGGTGTGGACTGTGCCGTATGCGCGCTGCTCTTGGTTGATGGACTCCCAGATGTCTATCTCGCCGCTGTTGGGCCAGCCTCCGGTCTTGTTTTCTTCGGGCATCATCCAGAAGGCTGGGAAATTGCCATGATACTGGTGGGTCATGATGCTTGCTTCGGCGCGGCCGTAGCGGAAGGCAAACTTGCCGTGTGTCTTGACTCCGCCGGAGAGCATCTCGACGTTGTCGGTAGTGCGGTCGTCGTTGGGGATGACTTTGCAGTGGAGTACTCCGTCTTTGACGTAGGTGCAGCGTGGGTCGTCGGTGCAGAAGCGGTTCCATGTGGCGTTCTCGCGGACGGTGTAGCTCCATTTTGTCTCATCGGGGGCTCCGTCTGTATCGAAGTCTTCGCTGAAGACTACTTCGTAGCCTGTGGGGTTGGAGGGACGGCGTATGGTGGTTTCCTGATAGGTGCCGGCTTCTTCGATGGTGAAGATATAGCTGTCTGCTCGTGTGGCATCGGTGGCGATGATGGTATTGTTGCTGTCTATACCCCAGTATTTTGATATGTCGGGGGTGATGGCTTGTATCGCCCATTGGCCTCCGGATTCGGTCAGTATGAGGGAGTTCCACTCGGTGTTGTAGGTGTTTTTGTTGATGCGCCCGATTTCGTCGAGGAACTTGTTGTGGTTGATCATTATCTTCCAGCGTCCGTGAGCGGCGTCGGGCTTGATGGCCCACTTCTGGTATTTGTTGATTTCTGCATCGTCTGAGAGTGGCTCAAAACTTGGCTTGGTCCATGCTGCGCGTGAGAGGGCGGTCAGGTAGTTGCCTTCGGCGTTCTTGATATAGTAGACGTGGTCTTTGTCGAAGGCGGGGTGTGAGACTGCTTCTTCGCCTACGGGGACGAACTCAAAGATGGCGTCGTGGTAGCGCACCACGGGCTTGTTGTTCTTGTCTTTGCTCATCACTTGTGTCTGAATGATGCGTTCGTGGGTAGCTCCGAGGAATTTGCCGTTTGCTGTAGATGGGGCTTGAATGGCGTATTTGCCGTTGATGCGGTAGATGTCGTAGCTATGCCAGTCGGGGTCGTAGGGGTTGGTGGTCTTGTTGGCCCAGAATGCGCCTTTCTCGTTGAGGTAGCGCCCGTCTTGGGTGTTGACTATCTTGTAGCGTCCGGTCTGAGGCTCGATGGTGACGGTCCATTCGCACTTCTGTGGCTGTGCGTCGTCTATCTCGTCTGCCCAAACGGGATAGTCGCCTGTGCGTGAGGCTGAGGCATTGCGGTTGTAGAGATATTTGCCGTTGTACTTGATGTAGTAGTTGCCTGCTTCGAGTACTACGCTGGGGAATACGTCCCAGCCTTCGGTGTAGCGTTTCTTATACTCAATGACGAGCAGGTTGAGCTGCTGCTTGAGGTGGGGGGCTATTACCTGGTCTGCCACGAGGGGACGCGCGCTCTTGATGGTGCCTTCGAAGTCGCGCGAGATGAGCTTGTCTTCTTCTGCCTGAATGGCTGTGATGTCGCGGTAGTCTTGCAGGAAGGTCTGGGTGTCGCCACTTTCGATACAGCCCCACATCTCTATTTGCTTGAGGCCTCGCTGTCCCATGTATTTCATTTTCATGAGCCAGGGGGTTATCTCTGTGATGAGTGCGGGATTGTGGGTGTCGGCAAGCAGGGCATCGGCTGAGGATACCATGAGCTCGTATTGGGCTTTACGTTCGTCGAGGGTTCCGTCGGGGTTGAAGTTGGGGCTCTCGCCTTCGCGGCGCATGCCGTGGACGGTGGGACCGAGGTCTACGTTGTGTTCGCAGAAGACGTGGAATGCTTCGGCGTTGGTCGGCATGAGATACTTGATGGCGCGTTCCCAGTTGGAGACGGGGTCGTAGTCTTTCATGTTCCATGCGTAGTCTGCAACGCCGTAGAGGGCTACTTTTGAGGCTTCGGCGTATTCCATGGGGTTGCTGGTGAAGGCTGACATTCGTGTGCCGAAGCTGTTGTCTCCCTTGTCGTTGCCGTAGAATTTACCCATGAGCATGTGACCGATGCAGTAGTCGTTGACGGGATAGTTGAGCCAGATGAATGGGGGGCGTCCGTTGGTGGCGGTGTTGAAGAAGTCGATGTCGCCGGCATTTATCATGTCTGCTACACCATTGCCAGTCCACATTATCTCGATTCCTTCGCGCAGACCTGTGCCCAGACCGCGCAGGTAAGAGTCGGAGCTGTTCCAGCCTGCGTAGGCGGCGTTGTACTTGGTGGGGCACATGGAAAGCTTGGTGACGTCGTCGTGCTTGAGGACGAAGTTGTCCCAGACGTAGTTGCACTCGGCTACTTGGAGCTCGGCGTCTGCCGATCCGAAGTCGTCAAAGAAGATGGAGAAGTTGCGCACACCGAGTGAGTAGACGTGTTCGAGCTTGTTGACGACGGCTTTGAAGTCGTTGGTGTTGTTGGAGATGCTGCCTCCGGTGTGGATAGACCATACGAAGTCTACGTGGTTCTTGCGGGCTGTCTCGGCGAGGCTGCGTATGATTTCGGCTTTGTCGGCGGGATAGTTGTCGCGCCACTGTGTGCGATGGTAGGGGTCGTCTTTGGGCCCGTAGACGTAGATGTTGAGCTTGTTGCGCCCGTAGAAGTCGAACTGGCTCTTGCGGTCGGCATCGCTCCAGGGGTTGCCGTAGAAACCTTCGATGACACCTCGCTGGGCGCATGCCGGCCAGTCTGAAATCTCGACTTGCATGACGTCGGGCTGTGTGAGTATCTGCAGCAGGGTCTGCACTCCATAGTATGTGCCTGCGTCGTCATTGCCTGCTACTACGATGCCGTCTGTACTGATTTTTAGCCAGTAGCCTTCGGCTTTGTCGGGTATGTTGGCTTCGTAGGCTCCTATTTGGGCTTCGCCTTTTTTGCCAAGGGTGAGCGAGATGGTGCCTGTCTCTGCGATGTTGAGATTCTCGCGGATTAGGGCGATGGCGTACTCGTCGGTATTGTCGCCCGTAAGGAGTGTGTATGTGGCATCTGCTGAGGTGTATGCCTTCTCGCCCCATGTGATGGTTTGAGGTACGGGTGATATTTGCGCTTGTTGTGCAAATAACTGCGCTTGTGCCATTATGAGGCCAAGCAACGTCATGGTGATTTTTCTTAGAATACTCATGTGGTTGTCTGTTTGTTTAGGTTGTAACGTAGTTTCGTGGGCAAATTTAGTAATTTGTTTCCAATATATTATGAGGTAAGAGTATTTTTTTTTATTTTTGTGACGAAAAGACTAATATTTTATCTTTGGAATGAAGGAATACTGCCGCTTCATAGCTTTGCTTGCCATTGTGCTTCTGATATTTCTGGTCTACGGAGCGAGTGGTTATGTGGTCAGGATTAACGGTTGGACTTTGGATAAAATCGATATGCCGTGTCGGTTGGGCCGGACTCAGAATAAATGTGTGAGGCTGATGTCTCGGTCTGATCGTGATGTTAAGGTGGAGGGCAAACTGTGTGAGGGGCAGGATTCTGTGCGACGTCGCATCTTGATTTTTGGCGATTCGATGGTGGAGCTGCTCGCACCACGCCTTTCTGACTATGCTGAGTCGAATGGCTATGAGTTGTATAGTGTCTGCTGGTATTCTTCTACTACTCTTGGCTGGGCTGATCATGCTGATGCTTTACAAGGTTATTTGGATTGGGCTAAGCCTGATTTCGTCTTGATTTCGTTGGGCGGCAATGAATTGACTACTCGCAATACTGCTTTGCGTCGTAGTTGTGTGCGCAAGATTTCAAAACTCCTTGAGGCATATCCTGTGGTGTGGATTGCTCCTCCCAGTTGGGTGAAAAAGCCTACGATAACTCATGTGATACGTGGCGAGGTGGGAGAGGGAAGATATTATGATAGTACGCGCCTTAGTTTCAGACGTGCCAGGGACAGGATGCACCCTACTCTTGCCTCGGCATCGGTATGGATGGACTCGATAGCGGTATGGATAGAGAGCCCTCGGTGTGCGTACCCCTTGCGCATGACTCGTCCGCAGAGTCGTGGCTCTCGTAGGTGGAATCAGAAAATCCTTGGACCAGATGCTCTCTGATACGATGTCTATGTATGTGGTGTTTGTGGCTTTTCTTGCCATATATGCGGTGTTGCAGCGTAGCTCGCGCACTCTTATGCTCGTCTACGTCACTTTGTTCTCGCTCGCTTTCAACTATTATTTGAATCGTGAGATGGCTGTATTGTTGCCCTTGACGGCCTTTGTGTCTTGGGCGATGACGAATCGCATGAGCCTGTGTGAGGGGGCTTTGAGACGGCGTTGGGTGTGGTTTATTGTGGTGGTGCAGCTTATGCCTTTGGTATACTTCAAATATGTGGGAGCCTGTGTGGGGTGTATTGCTGGGATTTTCGATAGTAATACCTCGTTCGGACAGGTCGTGCTGCCTGTGGGAATTTCATTTTATACGTTTCAGGCTATCAGCCATACGGTAGATGTTTATCGGAGCAGGTTGCCGCAGCAGATGGATTTCCTGGAGTATATGTTTTATCTGAGTTTCTTCCCTTTGCTTCTTTCGGGTCCTGTAACTCGCTCTTCCCATCTCTTGCCACAGATGCACAGGCCGCTGCGTATAGACAGGTCGATGCTCTACACGGGGTTGTGGCTCGTAATGTCTGGTCTGATTAAGAAATGTGTCTTTGCTGACTATATAGGGCAGTATAGCGTGAGTGTCTTCGACCAGCCTGAACTGTACGGTGGCTTTGAACTGCTTATGGGGGTCATGGGGTATAGCATTCAGATATATTGTGACTTTTCGGGGTATAGCGATATTGCCATAGGTGTGGCTGCCATGATGGGCTTTGAGTTGCGTGAGAATTTCAAATTTCCTTATCGGGCTGTGAATATATCAGAATTCTGGCGACGCTGGCATATTTCGTTGTCTGCGTGGTTTCGCGACTATGTCTATATTCCGCTCGGTGGTTCGCATGGGGGAGCGGTGCGTACTTGTCTTAATCTCATGATTACTATGCTGCTCGTCGGGGTGTGGCACGGCTGCTCTGTGATGTTTCTCGCGTGGGGCGCGTTGCACGGGCTGGGACTTGCGCTACACCGATACTTGCGTTTGACCATACTCGACCGCATTCCCAACCGTTGGTATGTCGTAGTAATAAGTTGGATTGTATTCCAGACGTTTATGATGCTGACATGGATTGTGTTCCGTAGCGACAATGTGGGCGTGGCTGCCGACATAACTACGCGCATCTTCACAGATTTTGACATGGAGAGTATTCCTGCCTTTATCCGTGCCCGGGGGCTATGGGTAGCACTACTCGCCGCTGCATTCCTGATTCATGGTATCGGAGAGGCGGGCTATGACTCCTTGCAAAGGTTGTACATACGACTGCCGTGGATAGTGAAGCTTCTGATACTCATCTGTGTGGTACAGATTATGGTCGTGTTTGCCTCGGCTGAGGTCAAGCCGTTTATCTACTATAGATTCTGACGGTTTAGGTGCGCCGCCTGAATTCAGAGCACGTGATGGCCGTGGCTACGGCTACGTTGAGTGAATCTGTGGTGGGACGGTCTGAGGGATAGTTCGGGATATAGAGACGCTTGTTGACGAGGACTTCGATGTCGGGGCTGATGCCTTTGCCTTCGTTGCCCATGACGATGATGCCATTGGTGCTTAATTGGCTCTGATAGATGCTCGGCGCGTCAAGAAATGTGCCGTAGACGGGCATTCCTGCTGCGTGACATTCTCTGAGATATGGGGCAAGGGGAAGGTAGTGGACTTTGACTCGCGAGATAGCTCCCATGGTGGCTTGGACTGCCTTGGGATTGAGTATGTCGACGGTGTCGGGGCTGCAAAGTATGTGTCCGATGCCAAACCAGTCTGCTATGCGACAGATGGTGCCGAGGTTTCCGGGGTCCTGTATGCCGTCGAGGGCGAGGGTGAGCTGCTGGGTAAGTTGCTGTGGAGTGGGGGTGGGGTATCGTGGTGTAGGGAAGAGGGCGAGTACCATCTGTGGAGTCTTGAGCAGCGAGGCTTGGCGCAGCTCCTCGTCGGTGACGGTGTCATCAGCGTGTATGCCGGGGTTGGACTGTTGCCACTCTGAGGTGGCACACAGGTATCGGGGAGTGTGGCCTGTGTCGAGCAGCTCGCCTACGAGTTTGTGTCCCTCGGCTACAAAGAGGCCTTCGCTCTTGCGGTGTTTTTTGGTTTCGAGTGAGTGTATAAGTTTGATTTTTGCTTTGGAAATCATAGGCGTTGTGGGGGGTGTGTTGTTTTCTGTCGTAAAGTTACGATTTATTTGTCTGTACACAAAGTTTTTTACGTATCTTTGTGTCGGAATATAAACGATAGCGATGAAAAAACTGTTATTTTTGCTCTTTTCCGCCCTCTGTGCTAATGTCGTGTGGGGGCAATATGGTTTTGTCGGTGCTGATATGCCACACCGTTTGGGAATGCAGCAATACAGGCTCGATACAGCCATGGTGAACACTCTCGGAGTGGAGGTTGATGCCTTGGCGTTTTTCAAGGACAACGAGTATGACGGCTCGGTGCAGTATGGGTATTCCTTGCCGGGGGTGCGTCTCACACCGCGTCTGGTATACACTCCGATTAAGGAGGTAAGCCTCGAACTTGGAGTGTATGCGATCTTCTATCATGGTGCAAACAAGTATCCGTGCTATGCTTATCACGATATACCGCGGTGGAAGGGCAACCAGTATACGCGTGGTGTGCATGTGTTGCCTTATTTCAGGGCAAGTGCGCATTTCAAGAATATTACCTTGGCACTCGGTGATATTTATGGCGGCACGGTACATCAGCTTGTCGAACCGCTCTACAATCCTGAGCTTTTGCTTACGGAGGACCCTGAGATGGGATTTCAGATGATTGTGGATCTGCGGCGTTGGCATTCGGATATATGGGTGAACTGGCAGAGCTTCATCTTCAAGGGGGATACTCATCAGGAGGCATTCACCGTGGGGTGGACTCAGCGTGTGAAGTGGCTTGAGAGAAGTGGGGCGGAGCAGAGACACCATCTCTATTCGCCTGTACAGCTGGTGATACAGCACCGTGGCGGCGAGGATATAGATATGGAAAACAGTGAGGTGCAGACGCTGTGTAATGCCGCTGTTGGGGTGGGGTATGACTTCTTGCGCCCAGGCAAGCGTGGATTCACAGGCTTGCACGCTGAGGTTTGCGCTTTGGCCTGTCTGCAGCAGAGCGGCTCGTTGTGGCCGTTCAAGAAGGGCTTTGGAGTATGGGGCGAGGTGAGCGCGGATTTTATCAAAGACCTTAGAGCGAGTGTGGGAGTGTTTTCGGCTCGTGACTTTTGCTCGCTCTATGGCTCGCCTTTCTATGGTACGCTGAGTATCAAGACTCCCTCTCTCCGTTTTCCGCACATGACGACCGTGACACTGGGTGTAGAGTACTCGCGTACGTTTGCCCGACGCTACACAGTGGGAGGTAACGTCAAGACGTACATCGCTTCGCCTGGGGGAGAGGTACAGACGCCATTCTCGTTTGGCGTGTATTTCAGAGCCAATCCATATTTTGTGTTGAAGCGTTTCAGACGTTGACGGTGAGGTGTTTGTCGGGTGCGCTCCTATGTCGGGTGAGATCAATGATTGTTGAGGGTATGATGCTGGCGTTTGCCAAAGCTAATGACACGTCCCGTATCATCATCATCTACATCAGCATGGTTCAGAGATGAACTATCTGAGGCAGCCACATTGCTCTTAGCGTAGAAGGGGTAGCCGTCATACCAGTAATCGC
>CALZJL010000046.1 GCA_945787625.1 uncultured Prevotellaceae bacterium | reverse complement strand
TACCATGTCCGCACACGTATCTGATACCATGATGATGTCACAAATGCCAATCCGCTCTCTCCGATGCATGACTCTAACGGCATTATGCGCAGTATTGCTCAGTTCATGTGATATGCTCAACTGCACGGAATACAACTCAATACTCTTCACCATGCAGATTTGCGACAAGCAAGGACAAAATGCCCAGCTCATAGATACACTCACCATCACAGCCTCGGGTACAGAGCAAGTCCTCCTCAACAAGCAGGTCGGAGCGTCTCTGATACATATACCATTAAGCTACGCAGCCACGACTGACACCTTTTATCTCAACCTAAAGGGCAAGATAGAGGAGCAAGATTATGAGATGACGGAGACGCTATATGTCAAAAAGACCAACGATCAGTTCTTCGAATCGCCCGACTGCCCTACACGAATATTTCACACGATTGAGAGAGTATGGAGCGAAAAGGTATTTGTCGACTCTGCGTCAATCATAGATGCTAAAGTCAACTTTAATGATGTCACACACGTGAATTTGTTTGTCAAGTGAAGATATTCAGCACTATAATAGCCGTTATCCTGGTTGCCGTCAATGGACTTCAAGCCGCAGAGCCAGTCTTGCAGGACAGCGTTCCACAGACCCCAAAAGTCACAAAGTGGATAGCCCCGAAAAAGGACAAGATATACTTCGTCGGAGGCGGTGCCGTGTGGGTTGACTTCGTGGGATTGGGCATGAAAGTCGCAGGGGCCAAGTTTAGCCAAATGGAGATAGGAGCCCGTGTGACCATTGTCGAAAAAATATTTCCGATATTCGAAATCGGACTTGCTACTTCTCACCGCGAGGGCAACTCAAAAGACAACACCTTCTCTACCCCCACTTCACCATACTTCCGCGTAGGATTTGACGTCAATCTCAACAAGAAACGTAAGTCAAACAGATTTATGTTGGGATTTCGCTACGGCTACAGCAGCTTCAAATATGACTTCGTCGGGCCCGACCAGATAGACCCTGTATGGGGCACTCCAGTACCCTTAAACATGACTGGCATCCCTGCCTCAGCCATGTGGGGCGAAGGTGTCTTAGGTTTTGAAGCCAAGCTATGGAGTTTCATACGCATTGGGTGGAACGCACGCTTCAAGTTCCGCTTCACCCAAGACCATCCTGAGTATCAAGAACCATGGTACATACCGGGATTCGGCCCCAACGGTGGCAATTGCTGGGGAGGTACCGTTAATCTTATCTTTGACTTCGGTCGCAGCATGAAGAAAGGCAAATGACAGAATATATACTCATATCTATAGCCCTCGCCATGGATTGTTTCACAGTGAGCATCGCTGCAGGCATAGCTGCACGACGAATCCTGTGGCATCAGATGACACACATGACCATAGCCTTCGGGCTCTTTCAGGGCGGCATGACTCTCATAGGCTATCATGGCATGAATCTCATGAGGCAATGGATTGAAGTCATAGACCATTGGATAGCATTCGCCCTGCTATGCTACCTCGGCTACAAAATGATTAGCACGCTATGGACGAAAGAGAGCGCTCAAGAACTCCAGCCTGACATACTCAAGCCTACACGTATCCCTACCATTGCAATAGCCACGAGCATAGACGCTTTCGCCGTAGGAATAACATTAGCCTGCGTAAAAAGCGACATCGTCCCTGCTGCAGCTATCATAGCCTTGGGGAGTTCACTCTTCACCATACTCGGTCTCGCCTTGGGCATCACCCTCGGCAAGCACATCAAGCTCCCCGCCGAACCAATAGGAGGTGTAGTATTGATTTGTATCGGAATAAAAATACTCATCGAACATTTAGGATAACTCACTATCACACATATATGAAGAAAAAACAAATCATACAAGCCCTCTTTCTCATATTCCTAATAGTCGGCACGGTATATATAGCCATCACAGAGCGCGCCAAGGATTACACTACTAAAGCGGAAGTCCGAAAATTCACGGAGAACATCTTTGGCACCATTATGCACGTCACCTACACCTCTCCCACAGATCTGAATGACAGCATAATGCACACCTTACGTCAAGTAGACTCCTCCCTCTCGATGTTCAACCCTAAAAGCACGATTTCGCGCATCAACAACGGCGAGAGCACCAGGACAGATCCCATGCTACGCAAGATACTCCCCATAGCCCTTGAAGTAAGCAAAGCAACCGACGGAGCCTTCGACATCACCGTAGCCCCACTCGTCAACGCATGGGGGTTCGGATTCCGCAACGGTCAGCTCCCCACCGACGCACAAGTAGATTCAATACGTCAATTTGTAGACTGGCGCAAACTCCGCATCACCTCCGACTCCCTCATACGTCAAGACGAACGCATGGTCATAGACCTAAGTGCCATCGCCAAAGGATTCGGCTCAGACTGCGTAGCAGAATGCCTACGCCGCAACGGCGTATCAGACTTTATGGTCGAGATAGGCGGAGAAGTAGTCTGCCAAGGCAGCAATCCCAAAGGCGAAGCATGGCATATAGGCATCACCCGTCCCGACGAGACAGAGCAAGCCTCCACAGGCGACATCGAGGAGGTTCTTCAGGTACACGACTGCGCGATGGCGACAAGCGGGAATTACCGCAACTACTACATCGCCCCCGACGGGCGCAAACTCGCCCACACCATCAACCCCCGCAGCGGACGTCCCATACAGCACAATATTCTATCGAGTACAGTCCTGGCGCCGACCTGCGCCATAGCCGATGCCTACGCCACAAGCTTCATGGTCTTAGGGCTCGACAGTTCCCGACAAGTGCTATCTTCACACCCCGAACTGCAAGCCTTCCTCATCTACACCGACAGCCAAGGCAAATACCAGACCTGGACAAATATCAGAAAATAAAATGGACTACACACAATACGCCAATCTTCCCCTGCTCACAGGAATCAGCGCCCAGCAGCTACACCACTTTCACGAAAGGGGAGCGTTGCGTCTTGTCAACATCGAGCCCGAAGAAGGAAACATAATAAGACAAGGAGGACATTGCAACTCACTCACCATGCTCACCCGAGGCACCCTAATGTGCCACACCCAAGGCAATGGTTGGACTCTGGAAGAAGAGATACACGCCCCAGCAATAATCGAAGAAGAAGCCCTATGGAGTCTGGATCAGACCTACCTGCACACCTATCGTCCGCTCACCCCCGGACAGGTCATCATCTCAGAGCGCAAAGCAGTCATACAGACTCTCATGAACAACGAAATCTTCCGGCTGAACCTGCTCATGCGCCTATCATCACGCCTCAGTCGCAGCCAGAAGACATCACAATGGCAGTCACACCCCACCCTACGCCAGCAGATCTACGCCTTCATACGCAGCATACAATCTACCGACACCTATCCTAAGATACTCCACATAAAAATGAAGACACTCTCCGACATCGTAAGACAGACACGCCTCAACGTGTCAAGGGAACTGAACCAAATGAGTCGAGAAGGACTCATAGGGCTCAAGCGCGAACATATATTCATCTACAAATAAAAGCCTATACGCATCACAATTCATCAACACCCCTACGAAAAACTACTTCAAAACATGACCGACAATCCATTTTATCAGAAAAGATACAACACACCACACGAAGTTCCTCCCTTTGACAAGATTAAGTTCGAGCACTACGAGCCAGCCATGATAGAAGGTATGCGTCAGGAACTTCAAACCATCGAAGAGATCTGCAACAACCCAGCCGAACCGACATTCGAAAACACCATACTCCCCAAGACAGGCGAGATGCTAGAAAACGTCACCAGCGTCTTCTTCAACCTCCTAAGCTCCTGCAACAGCCCCGAGATGGAAGAACTCTCACAAAAGATGTCCCCCCTGCTGAGCGAACACACCAACAAGATAATCCTCAACCAGCGACTCTTCCGACGCATCAAAAGCGTATGGGAAAAACGATCAGAGCTCGACGAAGAGCAACAGCTCCTCATGGAGAAAATCTACGACGGTTTTCTCCGTAGCGGAGCAGACCTGCCCGACGACAAGAAACAAGAACTGGCCAACATACGCACCGAGCTGTCACAACTCCAGCTCCAGTTCTCGCAAAACGAGCTCCACGACACCAACTCATGGTATATGCACCTCACCACACCCGACGAAGTATCAGGACTCCCCGAAAGTGCTCTAAAAAGCGCAGCCAACGAAGCCCGTGAAAGAGGACTCGAAGGATGGGTCATCACCCTCAAAGCCCCCTCATACGGTCCCTTCATGCAATATAGCACCCGACGCGACCTTCGCGAGAAAGCCTACCGTGCTTCCAGCACCATCTGCACCCACGACAACGACAACAACAACTTTGAGATAGTACGCCGCATAGTCAACCTCCGCCAACGCTTAGCCCAGATTATGGGCAAGAAATGCTACGCCGACTTCGTCCTCGAACGCCGCATGGCCAGCGACACCAGTCATGTCAACCAACTACTGGACCAACTGCTCGCAGCATACAAGCCCATAGCCGAAAACGATATCCGCGAAGTAGAAGAATACGCAAGACAGTACGAAGCCGACAATCACCCCGAGCAAACCCAAGACTTCCATCTCCAGCCCTGGGACTATGCCCACTACGCCCATCTGCTCAAGATGCAGCGCTACAACATAGACAGCGAGATGCTTCGCCCCTATCTCAAACTTGAAAACGTCCAGCAAGGAGTATTCGCACTCGCCACACGCCTCTACGGCATCACCTTCGAAAAAGCCCCGGACATACCCGTCTACCACCCCGATGTCGTAGCCTACAGAGTTCACGACACAGACGGCACCCTCCTTGCCGTGCTGATGGCAGACTTCCATCCGCGCGACAACAAACAATCAGGCGCATGGATGACCACCTACCGCGACCAATGGATCGAAGACGAACACCCCACCAAGGAAAACGAGTCCCCACAGTTTGCTCCCGGAGAAAACGTACGCCCCATCGTATCTCTGGTCATGAACCTCACCAAGCCCACCCCCGAGAGTCCAGCCCTACTCACACTCGGCGAGGTCGAGACCTTCCTCCACGAGTTCGGACACGCCCTACACGCCATATTCTCGCAAGTGAGATACAGTTCGCTATCCTGCACCAACGTCTATTGGGACTTCGTCGAGCTGCCCAGCCAATTTATGGAAAACTACGTCATAGAGAAAGAGTTTCTCCACACCTTCGCCCACCATTGGCAGACAGGCGAGCCCATACCCGACGAGCTGATCGAACGCATCGTCAAGGCACGCAACTACCAATGCGGCTACGCCTGCTGCCGTCAAGTCAGCTTCTGCCTCCTCGACATGGCATACTACACCCTCACCCAGCCTCTCACCCAAGATATCATCACCTTCGAGCATCAAGCATGGCAACGCGCCATCGTAATGCCCATACCCACAGACAACTGCATGTCCGTACGCTTCGGCCACATCATGTCAGGCGGATACGCCGCAGGCTACTACAGCTACAAATGGGCAGAAGTCCTCGAAGCCGACGCCTTCGCCGTCTTCCAGCGCGAAGGCATCTTCAACCGCGACACAGCAAACCGTTTCCGTCGCGAAATCCTCTCACGCGGACGCAGCCAGCACCCCATGGTTCTCTACAAGAACTTCCGAGGAGCAGAGCCCACCATCGACGCCCTGTTACGCCGCAACGGCATAAAATAAAGAAAGGAACGACATGAGCACAATATTAGACCGCAGATACCTGCGCATGGCACTCATCTGGAGCGAAAACTCATACTGCCAGCGACGTCAAGTCGGAGCCCTCATCGTCAAAGACAAGATGATCATCTCCGACGGATACAACGGCACCCCCAGCGGGTTTCCCAACGTATGCGAAGAAAACAACGTCACATACCCCTACGTACTCCATGCCGAAGCCAACGCCATCACCAAGATTGCACGCTCGGGCAACAATTCGGACGGAGCCACCCTCTACGTCACCGACTCCCCCTGCATCGAATGCGCCAAACTCATAATCCAAGCTGGTATCAAACGCGTAGTCTACTCACGCGAATACCGTCTCACAGACGGCGTAGACCTCCTCAGACGTGCAGGCATACAAGTAGAACACCTCCCCCTCGACCATAACCAACAACTCGCCCCAACACAAGAACAACGATGAAAAAACTCCCCCTTCTGCTCTCCATAGCGATGAGCATAGGCATACTCATTGGCACATTTCTGGCCAACCACTTCAGCGGCAACCGCATAAACATCATCAACACAGGTACCAATAAGCTCAACTATCTGCTCCAGCTCATCGACAACAGCTACGTAGACACCGTTGACATCAACCAGGTAGTAGACGAAGCCATACCCAGCATACTCTCCGAACTCGATCCCCACTCCGCATACTTCAACGCCAGCGACGCCGAAGCCGCCAACGAAGACCTGCGAGGCTCATTCTCAGGCATAGGCATACAATACCGCATGGAGCACGACACCGTCATGGTGATGAGCGTCATACACGGAGGCCCAGCAGAAAAAGTAGGCATACTCTCAGGCGACAGGATAATCACCGCAGGCAAGAAGAACCTCTGCAAGTTAGAAAGCACCGAAGTACAGAAATACATCAAAGGCAAGAAAGGCACCCACGTCAAGCTCACCATCGTCCGTCGAGGCCACACCAAGCCCCTCACCTTTGACGTCGAACGCGGCGATATACCAGTCTACACCATCGACGCCAGCTACATGATAGAGCCAGGCATAGGATACATCCGCGTCAAGAGTTTCGGCGAGCAGACCTACGCCGAACTACTCTCAGCCTTAGCCAAGCTCAACATGCGAGGCATGAAGTCCCTCATACTCGACCTACGAGGCAACCGTGGAGGCTACATGCACATAGCGATACAGATGGTCAACGAGTTTCTCCCCTCAGACCAGCTCATACTCTACACCGAAGGACGCAAGTCCCCACGCGAAGACTACCACAGCGACGGACGCGGTTCATTCAAGGAACTGCCCATCGTAGTCCTCGTCGACGAGATGAGTGCCTCCTCCAGCGAGATTTTCGCAGGAGCCATACAAGACAACGACCGCGGCACCATCATCGGACGCCGCACCTTCGGCAAAGGCCTCGTACAGCAATCCATGAACTTCCGCGACGGCTCGACCATACGACTGACCGTATCCCGCTACTACACCCCCTCAGGCCGCTGCATCCAGAAACCATATCAGAAAGGCCACGGCGAAGACTACGAAAACGAACTGCTCATGCGCTACGAGCGCGGCGAGTTCTTCAGCGAAGACTCCATACACCAAGACGGTCCCGTCTACAAGACCGTCCACCTCGGTCGTACCGTATACGGAGGCGGAGGCATACGCCCCGACATCTTCGTCCCCGAAGACACCACAGGCCTCACCACCTACTACAAACAAGCCGCATACACAGGCCTCATAGCCCAATACGCCTTCGAAATCACAGACCGTCACCGAGCCGAGCTCCAGAAGTTAGACGACAACAGCCAGCTCGAGCAATGGATGAACCGCAAGAACCTCATAGACGGCTTTGCCACATGGGCATCAGCACACGGCCTCCAACGCCGCAACCTCATGCTACGCCAAAGCCAGCGGTTATTCCGTCGCGCCATCTACGGAGGAATCATCTACAACACACGCGAGATGGAAGACTATCTCATCTACCTCAACCAAGAAGACCCCACAGTCATCAAAGCCCTCGACATCATACACCAAGGCAAGACCTACCCCAGCAAATAATTCCCCTTCACACACCATCAGAAGCAAATATGCCCTCAGGAGGCAAAAAAATTCTCCCTCCACACACATAATACAACAAAAAATGCTATCTTTGTCCAAGATATCAGATTAACAAACACATAAAAACTATACACGATATGTATTTCAAAGTTTCAAGCACAGCCTTGATGAGCCGCCTTGCCAACGCCAGCAAAGTAATGGCCAGCAAGAATGCAATGTCAATCCTCGACTGTTTCCTTCTCGAAGTAAACGAAGGAGAACTCAAAGTGACAGCCAGCGACTCCGAGAAAAGAATGATAACCACCGTACCAGTACTCGAGCAAGACGGCACCATGAGTTTCTGCGTCCAAGCCAAGACTCTCATGGACTCGCTCCGCGAGATACCCGAGCAGCCCATCATTCTGGACATAAACCCCAACACATACGAACTTCACGGCAAGCACAGTAGCGGTCAGTTCACCATCATGGCACAGGAATCCTCCACCTATCCAGAATCACGTCCAGCCACAGACGGCAAAGAACTGGAGATTCCATCAAACATCATGCTCAACGGCATCACCCG